>CAZHUU010000040.1:22726-33610 GCA_964535335.1 uncultured Mycobacterium sp. | reverse complement strand
CGCCGGCCTGACGGTGGCCAGCGCCCTGCTGGTCGACTATGTGCTCACCGTGGCGGTCTCGATGGCCTCGGCGATGTCCAACATCGGCTCGGCGGTGCCGTTCATCGCCCACCACAAGGTGGCCTTCGCCGTCACCGCGATCGCGCTGCTCACCGCGGCTAACTTGCGCGGCATCCGCGAGTCCGGCACGGCGTTCGCGATCCCCACCTACGCGTTCATGTTCGGCATGTTCGCGATGCTGATCTGGGGCTTCTTCCAGATCAACGTGTTGGGTCATTCCCTGCAGGCCGAGTCGGCGTCGTTCTCGGTGCGCTCCGAACACGGCGACGTGCTCGGGTTGGCGCTGGTGTTCCTGGTCGCCAGGGCGTTCTCGTCCGGCTGCGCCGCGCTGACCGGTGTGGAGGCGATCAGCAACGGCGTTCCCGCGTTCCGCAAGCCGAAGTCCCGCAACGCCGCGACCACGCTGGCCCTGCTCGGTGGCATCGCGGTCGCGTTGTTCATGGGAATGATCGTGTTGGCCAAGGAGACCGGCGCCAAGGTCGCCGAGCGTCCCGAGGAGCAACTGGTCGGCGCGCCCGAGGGCTACCAGCAGAAGACGCTGGTGGCCCAGCTGGCCGACTCGGTGTTCCACAACTTCCCACCCGGGCTGTTCCTGATCACCGGCGTCACCGCGCTCATCCTGGTGCTGGCGGCCAACACCGCGTTCAACGGCTTCCCGGTGCTGGGCTCGATCCTGGCCCAGGACCGTTTTCTGCCCCGGCAGTTGCACACCCGCGGTGACCGGCTGGCGTTCTCCAACGGCATCCTGTTCCTGGCGCTGGCGGCGATCGCGTTCGTGGTCGCCTTCCGCGCCGAGGTGACCGCGCTGATCCAGCTGTACATCGTGGGTGTGTTCATCTCGTTCACGCTCAGCCAGATCGGCATGGTGCGGCACTGGACCCGGCATCTGCGCACCGAGACCAACCCGGCCGAGCGCCGCCGGATGATGCGCTCCCGGGTGATCAACACCATCGGCTTCATCTGCACCGGCGCGGTACTGATCGTGGTGCTGGTCACCAAGTTCATGGCCGGCGCGTGGATCGCGATCGTGGCGATGTCGGCGTTGTTCGTGCTGATGAAGGCCATCCACCGGCACTACGAGACGGTGTCCCGGGAACTGGCCTCCCAGGAGGCCGAGCAGGGCGAGATCGTCCTGCCCAGCCGCAACCACGCCGTGGTGCTGGTGTCCAAGCTGCACCTGCCGACGCTGCGGGCGCTGTCCTATGCCCGGGCCACCCGGCCCGACGTGCTGGAGGCCATCACTGTCAGCGTCGACGACGCCGAGACCCGTCAATTGGTGCACAAATGGGCGGACAGCGACATCACCGTGCCGCTGAAGGTGGTGGCCTCGCCGTACCGCGAGGTGACCCGGCCGGTGCTGGACTACGTCACGCGGATCAGCAAGGAGGCCCCGCGCACGGTGGTGACGGTGTTCATCCCCGAGTATGTGGTCGGCCATTGGTGGGAGCAGTTGCTGCACAACCAGAGCGCGCTGCGACTCAAAACCCGGCTGCTGTTCATGAACAACGTGATGGTGACGTCGGTCCCGTGGCAGCTGACCTCCTCGGAGCGGGTGCACGAGTTGGCCGATCACAACGCACCCGGCGACGTGCGCCGCGGCTTCCTGGAGTGACCGGGCCGTCCGCGCCGACCCCGCCTGCGGGCGCCGAACTGGTGCTGACCACCGGCGCACCCGCCAACGGCGGCAGCTGCGTGGCCCGCCACGAGGGCCGGGTGGTGTTCGTCCGCTACGCCCTGCCCGGGGAGACGGTGCGCGCCCGGGTCACCGGTGACCGCGGATCCTATTGGCATGCCGAGGCTTTCGAGATCGTCGAACCCTCGCCGGATCGCGTCGAGCCGCTGTGCCCGATCGCGGGCGTGGACGGCGCCGGCTGCTGCGATCTGGCGTTCGCCGACCCGGCGGCCGCCCGCCGGCTCAAGGGCCAGGTGGTGTCCAACCAGCTGGCCCGGCTCGGGAAGTTCGAATGGGACGGGATGGCCGAGCCGGTCGGCTCCGGCGCGCCGGGCGGGTGGCGCACCCGGGTGCGGCTGGCCGTCGGCGCCGACGGGCGCCCCGGCTTCCACCGCTACCACAGCACCGAACTGGTCACCGACCTGCGCTGCGGCCAACTGCCCGACGGCATGGTCGACGGTGTCGACGAACTGCGCGGCCGGCCCGGGGAGCAGTTGCATGTCGTGCTCGACGACGATGGCCGCAGGCACGTCGTCGGCACCACGCGGCATCAGCGCGGCAGCCGGGCCGTCGAAGGCTCCCGGGAAGCGGTGCAACGCGTCGGGGAGCGGGTGTGGCGGCTGCCGGTCACGGCGTTCTGGCAGTCCCACCGCGACGCCGCGGCGACCTACAGCGCGCTGGTGGAGCAGTGGGCCGGCGGCACCGGTGCGGCCACGGCGTGGGACCTCTACGGCGGCGCGGGACTGTTCGCCGCGGTGCTGGCCGGCGTGGTGGGTGAGCGGGGCTCGGTGTTGACCGTGGACACCGCCCGGGCGGCGTCCCGGGCGGCGTCGGTCGCGCTGGCCGATCTGCCCCAGGTGAAGGTGGTGACCGACTCTGTGCGCCGGGCCCTCGGGGCAGCGCGCGGAGGCGCGAATGTGACACAGCGCGGAGGCGCGGATGTGACACAGCGCTGGGGCGCCGATGTGGCGGTGCTCGACCCGCCGCGCTCGGGCGCGGGTCGCGAGGTGGTCGAGCTGCTTGCCGGGGCCGGCGTGCCGCGGGTGATCCACATCGGTTGTGAGGCGGCGGCGTTCGCCCGTGACATCGGGCTGTACCGGGCGGCCGGGTACTCCGTCGAGCAACTGCGGGTCTTCGACTCCTTCCCGCTCACCCATCACGTCGAGTGTGTCGCGCTCTTGACGAGGTGAGCTTCGTCACCCCCCGTTAGACTCCTGCCGCGAGGCGCGCCGGGAAGTCTGGTCGGCAGGATGTTTCGTGACCCGAGAGCGTCGAGGTGATGTGTGACCGAGCCCAGTCGATTGCTGCCCCGCAGGTTGTTCTCCCGCGGTTCGTGGTCGGAGACCGCGCGGATCTCCGGCATCCTGCGCAAGGAGACCGTGGGGGGCGGCCTGCTTCTGCTGGCCGCCACCGTCGCCCTGGTCTGGGCCAACTCGCGGTGGTCGGCGTCCTATCACGCGCTGACCGACTTCCACGTCGGCACCGACCGGCTGGGCCTGCACCTGGACCTGTCGCTGGGCGGGTGGGCGGCCGACGGCCTGCTGGCCATCTTCTTCTTCGTCGTCGGGCTCGAACTCAAGCGTGAGTTCGTCGCCGGCGACCTGCGCGACCCGGGCCGGGCGGCGCTGCCGATCGCCGCGGCGGTCGGTGGGATGGTGTTGCCAGCCGTCATCTTCGTGGCGTTCACCGCCGGTGCCGGTGACGGCGCGATGCGGGGCTGGGCCATCCCGACGGCCACCGACATCGCCTTCGCGGTCGCCGTGCTGGCGGTGATCTCCACGCACCTGCCGACGGCGCTGCGCACCTTCCTGCTCACCCTGGCCGTGGTCGACGACCTGCTGGCGATCACCGTGATCGCGGTGTTCTACACCGAGAAGATCAAGATCGTTCCGTTGCTGGTGGCGCTGGTCCCGCTGGCGCTCTTCGCGGTGCTGGTGCAGCGGCGGATCCGGAGTTGGTGGCTGCTGATCCCGCTGGCGGTACTGACCTGGGTCTTCGTGCACGAGTCCGGGGTGCACGCGACGGTGGCAGGGGTGCTGCTCGGGTTCACCGTGCCGGTGCTGCGCAACGAGAAGGACGCCGGCGACGCTCGCGGAGTCGGTGAAACGGCGGGAGTCGGGCCGGATGCCGGGCCCGGGCTGGCCGAGCACTTCGAGCACCTGATGCGCCCGATCTCCGCCGGGTTCGCGGTGCCGGTGTTTGCGTTCTTCGCCGCCGGGGTCACCCTGGGCGGCTATGACGGTTTGGTGACCGCCCTGACTGACCCGATCGCGCTGGGCGTCATCGCCGGGCTGCTGATCGGCAAGACCTTCGGGGTGTTCGGCACCACCTGGGTGCTGGCCGCGGCCACCCGCGCCAGCCTGGACTCGGCGTTGCGCTGGATCGACGTCTTCGGCATGTCGATGCTGGCCGGTGTCGGCTTTACGGTATCTCTGCTGATCGGGGATTTGGCCTACGAATACGGGTCCGCGCGCAACGACATCGTGAAGGTCGCGGTGCTCGTCGGGAGTTTGCTGGCCGCCCTGCTGGCGGCCATCGTGCTTCGGCTCCGCAACCGGCACTACCGGTCGGTCTGGCGGATGGAGACCCAGGATCGGGACCACGACGGGGTGCCCGACATCTACGAGTCTCGACCGGACTGATCCTAGCCGCGGTGCGTAGACTGACCTGATGCTTGAGAAGGTCCGCGGCCCCGCTGATCTGCAGCACCTTTCCCAGCAGCAGCTGACCGACCTGGCCGCCGAGATACGCCAGGTCCTCATCCATAAGGTTGCCGCCACGGGTGGGCACCTGGGGCCGAACCTGGGTGTCGTCGAGTTGACGCTCGCCCTGCACCGGGTGTTCGACTCCCCGCACGATCCGATCATCTTCGACACCGGCCATCAGGCCTACGTGCACAAGATGCTGACCGGCCGCCAGGCCGACTTTGACACCCTGCGCAAGAAGGGTGGCCTGTCGGGCTATCCGTCCCGGGCCGAGAGCGAGCACGACTGGGTGGAATCCAGCCACGCCTCGGCCGCGCTGTCCTACGCCGACGGTCTGGCCAAGGCCTTCGAACTCACCGGCCACCGCAACCGGCATGTGGTGGCCGTCGTCGGTGACGGCGCGCTGACCGGGGGCATGTGCTGGGAGGCGCTGAACAACATCGCGGCCGCCCGGCGGCCGGTGGTGATCGTCGTCAACGACAACGGCCGCAGCTACGCGCCGACCATCGGCGGATTCGCCGACCACCTAGCCGGCCTGCGGCTGCAGCCCGGCTACGAACGAGTGCTCGAGCGCGGCCGGTCCGCGGTTCGTGGGGTCCCGATCGTCGGTGAGGTCGCCTACCAGGCCATGCACAGCATCAAGGCCGGGATCAAGGACGCGCTCTCGCCGCAGTTCATGTTCACCGACCTGGGCCTTAAGTACGTCGGCCCGATCGACGGGCACGACGAGCACGCCGTGGAGAACGCGCTGCGGCACGCCCGCGGTTTCAACGCCCCGGTGATCGTGCACGTGGTCACCCGCAAGGGCATGGGCTATCCGCCCGCCGAGAACGACGAGGCCGAGCAGATGCACTCCTGCGGTGTCATCGACCCGAACACCGGGCTGGCCACCACCGCCTCGGCGCCCGGCTGGACCTCGGTGTTCTCCGATGAGCTCATCCGGATCGCGACCCGGCGCCGCGACGTCGTCGCTATCACCGCCGCGATGCCCGGCCCCACCGGGCTGTCGGCGTTCGGCCAGCGGTTCCCGGACCGGCTCTTCGACGTCGGCATCGCCGAGCAGCACGCCATGACCTCGGCGGCCGGCCTGGCGATGGGCGGCATGCACCCGGTGGTGGCCATCTACTCGACGTTCCTCAACCGGGCGTTCGACCAGATGATGATGGACGTGGCGCTGCACAACCTGCCGGTCACCATGGTGCTCGACCGGGCCGGCATCACCGGCAGCGACGGTGCCAGCCACAACGGCATGTGGGACCTGTCGGTGCTGAACATCGTCCCGGGCATGCGGGTCGCCGCCCCCCGCGACGGTGCCCGGCTGCGCGAGGAACTCGGCGAGGCGCTCGACGTCAGCGACGGCCCGACTGCGATCCGGTTCCCGAAAGGTGATGTCGGCGAAGATGTTCCGGCACTCGAACGGGTCGACGGGGTGGACGTCCTGGCCCGCGCGGCCGACGGACTGGGCGACGACGTGCTGCTGGTCGCGGTGGGCTCCCTGGCGCCGATGGCGTTGCGGGTTGCCGAGCGGCTGCGCACCCAGGGCATCGGCGTCACGGTCGTCGACCCGCGCTGGGTGGTGCCGGTGCCGCAGGCGTTGTGCCCGCTGGCCCGCACGCACAAGCTCGTCGTCACGCTGGAGGACAACGGTGTGCGCGGCGGGGTCGGATCCGAGGTGTCGGCAACGCTGCGCGCCGCCGAAATCGACGTGCCGTGCCGCGACCTCGGGGTGCCGCAGGAGTTCCTGGCGCATGCCTCCCGCACCGAGGTGCTGGAGCAGGTCGGCCTGACCGAGCGCAACGTGGCCCGCCGGGTCACCGGCTGGGTGGCCGCACTCGGGGCGCTCGATGAGTCCGGGGTCACCGAACCGATCGACTAGCCGCTTCGACTCTGCGCCCAGTGTGCCGAGTCTGCGGAAAGGCTTGCGCTGACCGCAGAGTCGGTGGGCTACGTCGCCTTCAACGCCTGCGCCAGCGCCGGCACCGCCAGCTCGCGTTGCCACGGGCGGGCGCCGCCGTCGCGCAGGAAATCGTCCACGCTGGTCTGGTCTCCACCGGTCCAGTCCCAGCACAACCGGCGCACCAACTCCGGTGAGACCAGGTTCTCGGTCGGTACGGTCACCCGGGCCGCCACCTCGGCCAGCGCCGAGCGGGCGGCCTCGAGCCGGGCGGCGGCCTCCGGTTTGCGCTTGCTCCACCGCACCGCGGGTGGCGGCCCGTTCTGCGGCTCGGCGGTATCGGGCGGCTCGGGGTTGGTGCGGGCCGCTTCCAGCGCCGCCAGCCACACCCGGGCGCTGCGGCGCTGTTTGTGCCCGCCGAAGATCGGTAGTGCGGTGAGTTCCTCGACGGTCTTGGGGTCGGCCACGGCGGCGGCGACGATCGCGGAGTCGGGCAGGATGCGTCCGGGCGCGATGTCGCGGCTGCGGGCGATCTGGTCGCGCACGGTCCACAGTTCGCGCACCGCGGCCAGCGCCTCGGGTTTGCGGACCTTGTGGATGCCCGACGTCCGCCGCCAGCGGTCCCGCCGGGTCGGGCTGGCCTCCGCGCAGCGCAGGTGCTCGAATTCCTCTGCCGCCCAGCCGGATTTGCGTTGCTCGGCCAGGATGTCGGCGATCGCATCGCGCAGTTCGACCAGCACCTCGACGTCCAAGGCGGCGTAGTTGAGCCAGGCATCGGGCAGCGGCCGCCTGGACCAGTCCGCCGCGCCGTGTCCCTTGGCCAGACCCAGGCCCAGCAGCCGCTGAACCATGGCGGCGAGGTTGACCCGTTCGAAGCCGGCCAGCCGGCCGGCCAGTTCGGTGTCGTACAGCGCCGGTGGGCGCAGCCCCACCTCGGCCAGGCAGGGCAGGTCCTGGTCGGCGGCGTGCAGGATCCACTCGTCGTCGGCGAGCACCTCGGCGACGGGCGCCAGCGCGTCGATCGGGCTGCCGCCGTGGTTGACCGGGTCGATCAACACCGTGCCGGCACCGGTGCGGCGGATCTGGATCAGGTAGGCACGGTTGGAGTAGCGGAAGCCCGACGCGCGTTCGGCGTCGACGGCGAAGGGCCCGGTGCCGGCGGCGAGTTTCTCGGCGGCGGCGGCGATGTCGTCGGCGCTCACCGACAACGGCGGCACACCCTCGATCGGGCACAGCAGCGGGGTCGGGGCGGGTCCCTCGTCGGTCGCCTCGGCCCCGGTCTCCGGCGCCTCGATGATGTCGGGTTCGGACATCTCAGGCGCGCGAGCGGGTGCTCAGATCGGTCACACCCACCGGGGGCAGGCCCGCGGCATGCTCGAGCACCTCGCAGAACGCCTGAACATGGGTGCCCAGCGTCAGGTTCGTCGCCGTCCAGGACGCCCGCAGCTCCAGCTGGTGGGCCCGGGGTGGACCGGAGATGTCGCCGTAGCGCACCGACGTGGTGGCCGTGACGGTGCCGCCGAGCGCGGTGACGTGCTCGGCACGGGCATCCAGGGCGTCGACCAGCCAGCTCCACGCCACCTCGGGCAACAGCGGATCCACCGCCTCACTGGGATCCAGATCGGCCTGGATGTAGGCGACCAACCGCATGGTGCCGTCCCAGGCCTCGGAGCCGTCGGGGTCGTGCAACAGGATCAGCCGCCCGAACGCGTCGCCCTCGGATCGCTCCGGGACGATCTCGGTATCGGGATGCTTGACTTCGGCGCCCAACGCATAGCTGTACGGCGCGAGACGTTGGGGTGGGCGGATCGGCCCCAACTCGATCTCCGCCCGCACCTTCGCGGCGTTCATCGCCGCCACCGCCTCGCGGAATTGCGCCGGTTCCGCAGCTGTCACGTCGATTGACGCTAGCCCTCCCGCACAGGTCTCGGGGGCAGGCGCGCCGAATTCGTACCTCTGGTCGGAACTCGGCCGTTCCGGCCGTGGCAGCATGGACGCGATGATCACCCGTCGCAACCTGCCCGAGGCGCCGTACCTGGCCGCCGCCGGGAGCCGCAAACCCAGCCGCACCCCGGTCTGGTTCATGCGCCAGGCCGGCCGGTCGCTGCCCGAGTACCGGGCGCTGCGCGCCAAGAACACCATGATGCAGGCCTGCTTCGACGCCGAGCTGATCTGCGAGATCACCCTGCAGCCGGTGCGCAGGCACGGGGTGGACGCCGCGATCCTGTTCTCCGACATCGTGGTTCCGCTGCGCGGGGCGGGCGTCGACCTGGACATCGTGCCCGACGTCGGGCCGGTGATCGCCCGCCCGGTACGCACCGAGGCCGACGTCAGCGCGCTGCGATCCGAGCTCGACGGTGTGGGCGCCGTCGCCGACGCGGTGGGGCTGCTGGTCGCCGCGCTGGGGGAGATTCCGCTGATCGGGTTCGCCGGGGCGCCCTTCACCCTGGCGTCCTACCTGGTAGAGGGCGGCCCGAGCAAGCTGCACGAGCGGACCAAGGCGATGATGCTGGGCGAGCCCGCCACCTGGCATGCCCTGATGTCGGCCCTGACCGACCTGACCATCGCGTTCCTGCGCCTTCAGCTCGACGCCGGGGTGGACGCCATCCAGGTGTTTGATTCCTGGGCGGGCACGCTGTCGCTGGCCGACTACCGCAGCTACGTGTTGCCACACAGCACCCGGGTGTTCGCCGAGTTGGCGGGCTTCGGCGTGCCGATGACCCACTTCGGGGTGGGCACCGCCGAACTGCTGGGCGCGATGTCGCAGGCCATCACCGGGCATGGGGAACGGCCCAGCACCGGCGCCGTCGTCGGGGTGGACTGGCGCACCTCGCTGACCGACGCCGCCGCGCGGGTCGAGTCCGGCACCACGCTGCAGGGCAACCTGGACCCGGTCGTGCTGCTGACGGACTGGCCGGTGGTGGAGAAGGCGGCGCGGGCCGTGGTGGACGACGGCCGGCGCGCGGTCGACGCCGGCGCGGGTGGCCACATCTTCAACCTCGGTCACGGCGTGCTGCCCGCGACAGACCCGCAGCTGCTGACCGATCTGGTGGCACTGGTGCACGAGCTGTGACCGGGCCGGCGGGCAGGAGCGGAGCGACCCAGGGATGACAGCGTCCTATTGCGTTGTGGGGGGCGGCATTTCGGGTCTGGTTGCCGCTTATCGATTGCGCGTTGCCGTCGGAGACCACGCCGCCATCACGGTGTTCGATCCGGCCGACCGGCTCGGGGGCATCCTGCGCACCGAGAGGCTGGGCGGCCAGGCCATGGACATCGGCGCCGAGGCGTTCGTGGTGCGCCGTCCCGAGGTGCCCGCGCTGCTGGCCGAGCTGGGGCTGGGCGCCCTGCAGATCAGCACCACCGGGGTGCGCCCCACGGTGTACAGCGGGGGCCGCATCCATCCCCTGCCGCCGGACACCGTCAACGGTGTCCCCACCTCGGCGCGGTCGGTGACCGGGCTGGTCGACGACGCGACGATCGCGCGGATCGCTGCCGAGCCCGACCGCCCGATGCCCTGGCGGCCGTGTTCGGACCCGGCGGTCGGCGCGGTGGTGGCCGACCGGTTCGGCGAGCAGGTGGTGGCCCGGTCGGTGGACCCGATGCTGGCCGGGGTGTACGCCGGTTCGGCCGCCACCATCGGCATCCGCGCGGCGGTGCCCACGGTGGCCGCCGCCCTGGACGCGGGCGCCACCAGCCTCACCGAGGCGGCCCGGCGGGCGCTGCCCGGCAGCACCCGCGGCCCGGTGTTCGGCGCCATCGAGGGTGGCTACCAGGTGTTGCTCGACGCGCTGGTGCGCCGCAGCGGACTGCGCTGGGTGCAGACCTCGATCCGGCACATCGCGGCCGACGCATCGGGCTGGGCGCTGCGCGACGACGAGGGCTCACACTGGCGCGCCGACGCGGTGATCGTCGCCGTGCCCGCCCCGCAGCTTCCCGGCCTGGTCGGTGACATCGCGCCGCGGGCGGCCGCGGCGGCGGCGCGGATACCGGTGGCCTCGGCGGCCGTGCTGGCCATGGCGGTGCCCGGCGGCACCCCGTTGCCGCCGCAGTCCGGCGTGTTGGTGGCCAGCGGAGAACGCCTGCACGCCAAGGCGATCACGCTGTCCACCCGCAAGTGGGGCTCGCGCGGTAACGCCGAGCTGCTGCGGATGTCCTTCGGCCGGTTCGGTGACTCGATCGCGCACACCGCCCCCGACACCGACCTGCAGGCCTGGGCGGTGGCTGACCTGCGCACCGTGTTCGGCATCGCCGTCGACCCGGTCGACGTGCTGGTGCACCGGTGGCTCGATGCAATGCCGCAGTACGGCCCGGGCCACGGCGAGCTGGCGGCCGAGGTGCGGGCCGACCTGCCGCCCGGGCTGGCCATCACCGGCAACTACATCGACGGGGTGGGGGTTCCGGCGTGCGTGGCCGCCGCAGGCCGGGCGGCCGCGACCGTGGTGGCCGCCACCGCGCGGCGCTGACGTACGGTCCGCGTGGCACCATGGGTGCCATGGCCCGACTGGACTTCGACGAGCTCAACGCCACCATCCGCTACCTGATGTTCTCGGTGT
>CAZHUU010000040.1:0-22716 GCA_964535335.1 uncultured Mycobacterium sp. | reverse complement strand
GGCGGGACGTCGAGGGGCTCCGCGCCAGCCGCCGGTCCGGCGGGTGCGCGGCGGTCGCCGTGCAGCCCGGCGCGCTGGGCTACGACGACGACGCCCGCGCCGCCGTCGTCGACGAGACCGCCACGTTCCTCAAACAGCACGAGGACACCGGCGTGGTGGTGCGCGGGATCTACGACGTGGCCGGGATGCGGGCCGACGCCGACTTCATGTTCTGGACCCACGCCGAGCGGGTGGAGTCGCTGCAGGCCCTCTACAGCGACTTCCGCCGCACCACCACGCTGGGGCGCGCCACCCGGCCGGTGTGGAGCAGTGTCGCCCTGCACCGGCCCGCCGAGTTCAACAAGAGCCACGTCCCGGCGTTCCTGGCCGGCGAGGAGCCGGGCAACTACGTCTGCGTCTATCCGTTCGTCCGCTCGCTGGACTGGTATCTGCTGCCCGACGAGGAGCGGCGCAAGATGCTGGCCGACCACGGCATGGCGGCCCGCGGCTACAAGGATGTCCGGGCCAACACCGTGCCGGCGTTCGCGCTCGGTGACTACGAATGGATCCTCGCGTTCGAGGCGCCCGAACTGCACCGCATCGTCGACCTGATGCGTGACCTGCGGGCCACCGAGGCGCGCAGGCACGTCCGGGAGGAGATCCCGTTCTTCACCGGCCCGCGGGTCGGGGTGGAGGAACTGGTCGCGCGGCTGCCCTAGACGCACCGGCACGTGGGCCGCGAACCGGCCCCCGACGCGGTGACGTCAATTACCATTTTCGTGTCGGCGGGAACGACCGCCGGCGACGATCGGGAGGCCGAGTGGCGCGGCTGAGCACGACCTCCAAGGTGGCCGGTGCGGCGGGTCTCATCGCACTGGCCGTGGTGGCCGCGCTGGGGTGGTTCGCCGGCCGTGGGTTGTGGGCCCAACTCCGAGATCTCGACACCTACATGGTGGTGGTGGCCGTCGCAGCGACCTGCGTCGTCGCGGGCAGCGCATGGCTGACCGAGGGCCGGGTCCGCGCCGCCTGGGTGGCGCTGGCGGTGGGGATCGCCGGGTTCGCCGCCGGCTCTGCGATCTGGTTCGGTTTTGTGCTGACCCGGTACATCCCGCCGTATCCGTCGGTGGCCGATGCCGCCTACCTGATGCTGCCGATCGGCTTGGGAACGGCGCTGTTGTCGCTGGCGACCGGACTGAGCCGGTCATCGCGCACCCGGCTGCTCCTGGACGGACTGATGGTGGCGGCGTCGTTCGCCATCGTGGTGTGGGCGGGCTTTCTCGACGAGGTCTGGGCGGCGACCGCGCAGGACCAGTTCAAGATCGCGGTGTCGATGACCTACCCGGTGCTCGACGCGGCGGTACTCACCATCGCCATCCTGATCCTGGCCCGGGCCCAACCGGGTCAGCGGCGGACGCTGGCTCTGCTGGCCTCCGCCATGGCGTGCGTCGCCGTCGCGGACGGCTTCTTCGTCTACCTGGCGGCCACGAACAAGCAGGAGAGCAACGACTGGATTGACCTGGGCTGGCTGGCCGGCCTGGTGCTGTTGATGGCTGCCGCGGTGGTGGGGCGAAAGTATCCGTACCGGGAAGTCCTTGTGCCCCATTCGAATTCGGCCGCATCGGTGTGGCTGCCGTTCGTGCCGGTGGCGGCGGCCTTCTCGGTCGGGCTGCTCGAGTCGCCGCAGGATGTGCGGACCGTCCCGATCATGGTGCCCAGCGTGGTGCTGGTGGTCGCCTTCCTGATCCGCCAGCTGCTGGTGATCACCGAGAATCGCCGGCTGCTCGATGCGGCGGCGGCGGAGGCGCTGCGCGATCCGTTGACCGGGGTGGCCAACCGGGTGGCCTTCCGGGACAACGTGGTCGACGCCCTGGACGCGCTCCGGCGTGGCGAGCTGCCGGTGGGCGTGCTGGTGATGGACCTGGACGACTTCAAACTGGTGAACGACACGCTGGGTCACCCCGTCGGTGACGAACTCCTCGGTCGGGTCGCCGACCGGATCCAGCGCTCCGTTCGCGCCGGCGACACGGTGGCCCGCCTCGGCGGTGACGAATTCGCCGTCCTGATCAGGGGTACCGACGACCATTCCCAGGCGGTCGCGCACAGTGTCCTGGCGGCCTTCGAGCGCCCGTTCGAGGTCGAGAACCAGGACCTGTTGATCCGGCCCAGCGTGGGGCTGGTCCTCGCGGGCGCCGACGATGCCGAGCTGAGCGTCGACGACCTGCTGAAGCGGGCCGACGTGGCGATGTATGCGGCCAAACGGTCACGTACCGGCAGCGTGCACACCTTCAACTCGGCCATGTTGGCGGCCCCCCCGATCGACAGCGGTCCGTTCGGGCGGCCGATGCCGCCGGCGGGTGGCGTGGAGGCGATCCGCCTGCTCGGTGAACTGCGCCAGGCGCTGGAACGGCGCGAACTGGTCCTCGTCTACCAGCCGAAGTTCGACCTGCGGACCCTGGAGATCGTGGGGGTGGAGGCGCTGATCCGGTGGCCGCATCCGAGCCGGGGGCTGCTCCTGCCGGACCTCTTCCTGCCCCTGGTCCGGCGGTACGGCCTGATGGCGCGGGTCAACGAGCTCGTGGTGAACCGGGCGCTCGCCGACGCGCTGCAGTGGCGCGCCGCGTCGGTGAACCTGCCGGTCGCGGTGAACATCTTCGCGCCGTCGCTGACCGACGTCGAACTGCCCGCCATGATCGCCAAGGCGCTGACCGACTGGCAGATGGAACCCGCCGATCTGACCGTCGAGATCACCGAGGATCTGTTCCTGGACAACATGCAGGACGCCAAGGCCGTGCTCGAGCAACTCCGGGCGATCGGAATCCTGATCTCCATCGACGATTTCGGCAGCGGCTACTCGGCGCTGGCCTACATGCGGGAACTGGCAGTCGACGAGGTCAAGCTGGATCGGCAGTTCATCGCGCCCATCCTGACCGACGCCCGGGCCGACGTGGTGGTGCGGGCGGTGCTGAGCCTGGCGAACGAACTGGGTTTCACCACCGTCGCCGAAGGTATCGAGAACGCCGAGACGGCGGACTGGTTGCGTGGGCACGGCTGCCACGTGGGCCAGGGCTACCACTTCAGCCGGCCGTTGCCCCCCGCGGAACTGTTGGCCTTCGTCGCGAGGCACCGGGAAGCACGCACCGGGATCGGCTCGACGCCACCGCGCTGACCAGCGCGCTGTCCGGCGACGCTGCGGGCTGCCGCCGCGCGGCGCACCGCTAAACTGGCGATCTCGTCAATTTGTCACGGGAGGGGCTGGGTTGTGACGAAGACCGCGCGGGTGGCCATTGCCGCCGCGGCCGTCTTCGTCGTCTTCCTGGTATGGATTCTCAGCGGTGTGTCGCAGGGCACCACGCTGACGATCATCGACGACCTCACGCTGGCCGTGCTGGCGATCGCGGCGGCGGTCAGCACGGCACTGGCCGCCCACGCCGCCCGGGGCCGGCTGCGGGCGTCGTGGACGGCGCTCTCGCTCGGGTTCGTTGCGTTCTCGCTCGGCGAGATCATCTGGACGGTTTACGAATTCAGCGGCCACGAGACCCCGTTCCCGTCTCCTGCGGACGCCGCCTTCCTGCTGTTCCCGGTGGGTGCGTGCGTCGGGCTGCTGTTGTTCCCGGCCCAGCGCAATGTCGGGTCGCGCGCACGGGTGCTCATCGACGGCTTCATCGTCGCCGGTTCGCTGTTCCTGATCAGCTGGGTCACCATCCTCGAAGCGCTGTACCACGAACCCGAAACTGACCGGCTGCACTTCATCGTCTCGTTCGCCTACCCGGCGGCCGACCTGTTGATCCTGACCGTCTCCGCGGTGGTGCTGGTCCGTGCCGCCGTGGAACAGCGTTTGGTGCTGACGCTGCTGACGCTGGGCCTGGCGTGCCTCGCCCTGGCCGACAGCGGGTTTGCCTACGAGACGGCCAAGGGCCAGTACGCCAGCGGCAATTTCGTGGACGTCGGCTGGGTCGCGGGCCTGCTGCTGGTCACGGTCGCCGCCACCGCGGGCCGGCAGGCCTCCACCGCCAGCGAAGGCTCGCCGCAGCAACTCGGCTGGGCGCCCATTCTGCTGCCCTACGCACCCCTGCTACTGGCCGCCGTCGTGGTGAGCGCCCAACCGCTGACCATCGTGTTCACCGGTCCGGTGGAGTTGGTGGCGGGGCTGCTCGTGGTGGCGGTGATGTTCCGGCAGGTCCTGGCGGTGCGGGAGAACCGGCGGTTGCTGGCGGTGGTAGCCGAACAGGCGCTGCACGACCCGCTCACCGGGCTGGGCAACCGCGCCCTGTTCAACATGCGACTGGCCGACGCGATGGAGGTCCGCGCGCGCGACGGTGTCGCGGTGGCCGTGGTCACGCTGGACCTCAACGACTTCAAGATGGTCAACGACACCCTCGGCCATCCGGTCGGTGACCAGCTGCTGATCGGCGTGGCCGACCGGCTGGTGCAGTCGGTCGGGCCCGACGACACCGTGGCCCGCGTCGGTGGGGACGAGTTCTCGGTCGTGCTGGTCGGAAACCCGGACGCCGCGCACCTGGCCGCCAACCGTCTGGTGGAGGCCTTCGAGTCGCCGTTCGTGCTGAGCGGTCATGAGCTGTCGATGCATCCGAGCTTCGGTCTGGCGATCGCCGCACCCGAGGGGCCGGACATCTCCGATGAGGAGCTGCTCCGCCGGGCCGACACCGCGATGTATGCCGCGAAGCGGGGCCGGATCCGCGGGGTGCAGACCTACAGCCCGGATCTGCAGTTGGTGCCGTGGGCCGGCGACGGCGAATTGCTCGGCCGTGCCGCCGTTCCCGCCGCGGCCGGCGGGGTGGCGGCCATCGAGTTGCTCGCCGACCTGCGCCAGGCGGTCGACAACGCCGAGCTGGCGCTGGTGTACCAGCCGAAGATCGACCTCACCACTTCGTGTGTCGTCGGCGTGGAGGCGCTGGTGCGCTGGCCCCGGCCGAACGGCGAGGTGCTGACCCCGGATGAGTTCCTGCCGCTGGTCCAAAGGCACGGCCTGATGACCGCGGTGACCGACTTCGTCCTCAATCGGGCACTGGACGAGGCGGTGACCTGGCGTGCCGCCGGGGTGGACCTGCCGGTGGCGGTGAACCTGTTCGCGCCCTCGCTGGCCAACCTCACCATCCCGGACGGCATCGCCCGGGCGCTGGCCGAACGCGGTCTGGACCCGGGAATCCTGACGGTCGAGATCACCGAGGACATGTTCCTGGACGACATCGACCGAACTCGAATGGTACTGAACCAATTGCGGTGCAACGGAGTTCGGATCGCCATCGACGATTTTGGGAGCGGCTACTCGGCCCTGTCGTATCTGCGTGATCTGCCGATCGACGAGGTGAAACTGGACTGGCGCTTCATCGCGCCGATCCGCACCGATCCGAAGGCTGCGACCGTCGTGCGCGCCGTGATCAACCTGGCCCGCGGGCTGAACCTGACGGCGGTCGCCGAAGGTATCGAGGACGCCGAGACGGCGGAGTGGTTGCGCGATCACGGGTGCGCGATCGGGCAGGGTTATTTCCTGAGCCCGCCGGTCTCGTCGGATGAGTTGTTGGCGCTGGTGACTGGTCCCGACGGCGGCGCCCGACTCGGCTTGCTACGCCAGCCCTGATCGGCATCGACCGGCACGCCGGGCGGCGCGCGCTCGGCTAGACTTCGGTTCGCCGTCAACAGGTCCACGGCGGCCTGCCGGGGAGGAGGCGGTCGATTGCCCAAGGCATCGCGTGTCGCTGCCGCCGCCGGTGTGGTTTTCGTGGCGTTCGTCATCTGGATCGTCAGCGACGTGTCGCACGCGACGACCCGGGCGGCGATCGATGACATCGTGTTGCTGGTACTGGCGGTGCCCGCCGCGCTGTTCTGCGCGATCGCCGCGCGATCAGCGCAGGGCCGACTGCGGATGGCGTGGGTCGCGATGGCCATCGGGGTGGCGGCCTGGGCGATCGGCGAAGCCATCTGGACCCACTACGAGCTGGTGCTGGACGAGGTTCCGTTTCCGTCGGTGGCCGACGGGTTCTTCCTGATCTTCCCGGTCGGGGCGTGCGCGGCGCTGCTGCTGTTCCCCAGCGAGTACGCCGGCCCCTTCCGTGGCCGGGTGTTCCTCGACGGGCTGATCGTCGCGGGCTCGCTGTTCCTGGTCAGCTGGGTCACCGTCCTCGGCCCCGTCTACACCGCCGACAGCACGGACCGGCTGTTGTTCGTCGTTTCGCTGGCCTACCCGGTCTTCGACGTGGTGGTGCTGACCCTGGCGGCGGTGGTCCTGGTGCGCTCCGGCGCCGAACACCGGCTGACACTGACCCTGCTGACCGTCGGCCTGGCGTGTATCGCGTTGTCCGACAGCCTGTTCAGTTATCTCTCGGCGAAGAACCAGTACACCAGCGGCGACGTGATCGACATCGGCTGGGCGGCGGGCCTGCTGCTGATCGCGGTCGCGGCCGCGGCCAGCAGGCAGACCACCCAGGAGAACTCGGAGGCGGCGGAACTGCCCGGCTGGGCGTCGATCTGGCTGCCGTACGCGCCGCTGCTGCTGGCCGGCATCGTGGCGGCCGCCAAGCCCTCCGCACTGCTGCGCTCCCAGCCCGTCGAGGTGATCGCCGCCCTGTTGGTGCTCGCCGTGCTGGCCCGGCAGTTCCTCGCGGTCAGTGAGAACCGCCGGCTGCTGGCGACGGTCGCGAACCAGGCGCTGCGGGATCCGCTGACCGGGCTGGCCAACCGGGCCCTGTTCAACGAGCGGCTGGACCAGGCGATGGACCGGCGCGAGCGGGACGGCGTCACCGTCGGGGTCGTCGCGGTCGATCTCAACGACTTCAAACTGGTCAATGACACCCTGGGCCATCCGGTCGGGGATGACCTGCTGGTCGGTGTCTCCAACCGCCTGCTCAACTCGGTGCGCTCCGGCGACGTCGTCGCACGGCTCGGCGGCGACGAGTTCTCCGTCGTTCTGGAGGGCGCCCCGGACACCCCGCATCTGATCGCCCAACGGGTGGTGGACGCCTTCGAGCAGCCGTTCCTCGTCGGAGCGCACGAGCTGCTGATGCGCCCCAGCGTGGGGCTGGCCACCGCCGAACCCGAGGAGCCGGACCTGTCCGCCGAGGAACTGCTCCGTCGTGCCGACCTCGCGATGTACATGGCCAAGCGGGGCCGGATCCGGGGTGTCCAGACCTACAACGCCGAGATGCAGTTGGGCGCCGACACGATCGAGGCGGACATGTTCAACCGGCCGCCCGGCCCGCCGGAAGTCGGTGGGGTGGCAGCCATCCGGTTGCTCGGGGATCTGCGTCACGCGATCGCCAACGCCGAACTGACCCTGGTCTATCAACCCCAATTCGAGATGGCCACCGGGCGCATCGTGGGCGCGGAGGCCTTGTTGCGCTGGCCGCGGCCCGACGGCCAGGTGCTGACGCCCGAGGAGTTCCTGCCGCTGGTCCGCAGGCACGGGCTGATGGCGTCGGTCACCGATCGGGTGCTGAACCAGGCGCTCGACGACGCCCTGAGCTGGCAGGTCGCGTCCGTCCGGCTGCCCGTCGCGGTGAACCTGTTCGCGCCGTCGCTGGCCAACCTCGGCATCCCCGCCGAGATCGGCACGGCCCTGGCCGATCGCGGACTGGATCCGAGGGTGCTGACCGTCGAGATCACCGAAGACCTCTTCCTCGACGATATGGACCGCACCCGGTCCGTGCTGGAGCAGTTGCGGCACAGCGGGATTCGGATCGCCATCGACGACTTCGGCAGCGGCTACTCCGCGCTGTCGTATCTGCGGGACCTACCCATCGACGAGGTGAAGCTGGACAGCAGCTTCATCGCGCCCATCCTCGTCGACGAGCGCGCC
The DNA here is from genome assembly GCA_964535335.1 of uncultured Mycobacterium sp. GTDB lineage: Bacteria > Actinomycetota > Actinomycetes > Mycobacteriales > Mycobacteriaceae > Mycobacterium. The sequence goes on along the minus strand of CAZHUU010000040.1, from coordinate 14,924 downwards.
GCCGCCGTCGTTCGGTCGGTGGTGGACCTCTGCCACACGCTGAACCTGAGCACCGTGGTGGAGGGTGTCGAGGACGCCGAGACGGCGGCGCGGTTGCGCGAGTACGGGTGCGACGTGGGACAGGGTTTCTACTTCAGTCCGCCGGTGACATCGGCGGAGTTGCTCGAGTTGGTCAGGCGCTCGGCGCAAGCCGCAACGAGATCGAGTTGATGCAGTACCGCTGATCGGTCGGGGTGGGGTAGCCCTCGCCGGAGAAGACGTGCCCGAGGTGACTGTGGCAGTTGGCGCACAGCACCTCCACACGGCGCATGCCCAGCGAGTCATCGGGCCGCAGGAGCACCGCGTCGGAATGCGACGGGTCGAAGAACGACGGCCAGCCGCAGTGGGACTCGAATTTCTCTGTGCTGCGGAATAATTCGGCGCCGCAGGCACGGCACTGGTAGACACCCTCGGTCGTGGTGTCGGTGTACTCGCCGGTGAACGGCCGCTCGGTGCCGGCCTGACGCAGGACGTGGAACTCCTCGGGCGTCAGCTTCTTGCGCCATTCGTCGTCGGACAGTTCCAGCTTCGGGGCGGGAGTCGAACTCATTCCCCAACGCTACCGCGCGCCGCTGCCGGCCGCGCTGCACCGGCGCCCGGCTGCAGCCATGGCTCGTCGATACCGTCGGCGAGCCGGCCGTCGGCCTTGGCGTCGAGGTAGCGGAAGTACAGCACCGCGAACACGACGACCAGCATCAGCGACCAGCCGTAGGTGATCTTCATGTATTCCAGGAACCGGCCGGTGGTCGGCCAGCGCCACATCAGGTACCGGTCCATGGTCAGGAACCCGTAGGTGGCCAACCAGGCGGGCCAGTTGCGCAGCACCGAGTTCGGCAGCACCACCGTCATCAGGAACGGGAACAGCATCATCGAGTAGTAGCCCTGCGCCAGCGACAGGCACAGCCACGACGCGATCAGCAGCACGCCCGAGGACGTCAGCATCCAGAACAGCGGATCGCGGGTGCGGTAGTAGCGGTTCAGCAGCCACAGGCTCGCCACCGCCAGAACCAGGAACGCCACCCGCAGCGTGATGATCAGCCAGGTCGGCAACCCGTAGTACACGCCGTTGCCCTGCACCGAGGAGTTGAAGTAGTCCCGGGTGGACAGGATGTAGGGCAGCGTGCGTTTGACGAAGTTCATCGGGTCGGCCACCAGCGGCCAGGCGGCGACGTTGAACACCAGTGGCACCGCGACCGCGGCCACCAGGGTCCGCCACTGCCGGTTGAGCAGTGGCAACAGCAGCAGCACCGCGAGAACCGGTTTGACCACCAGAGACAACCCGATCGCGATGCCGGCCCACCACTGGAGGCCGACCCGGCCGTCGAGCAACCAGCGGAAGAACAGCACCTCCAGCAGCAGGATGCAGCCGTTGATGTTGGTGAACACCAGCGTGTTGGTCACCGATTCGGTGCAGAACATCGCCAACAGCAGCGCGGGCAGCGCCACCGAACTCAGCCGGAAGCCGAACAGCCGCACCAACAGGCAGGCGGCGATGATCATCGCCACGGTGTTGAAGAACACGAACCAGTTGTGCGAGGCGAACACCGGCAGGTAGCCGAACGGCGCCATCAGCAGTGTGCCGCCCGGCGGATACAGATAGTGCGGGTCGACGTGATTGAAGTGTTCGTTGTAGATGTCCAGGCCGCGGCGGAAGTTCGACACCGCGCGGTAAACCGGGCCGAAATCGTCGGTGATGTAACCGTTGGACGACAACACGTAGCTGCGATGGAAGATCGACATGACCGCGAACGGCCACAGCGCCGAACGCAACACCGTTGCCGCACTGACCGGACCGGAGCGGGGCCGAAACGCGTTGAGAAGGCCCGGGTTGGAGTCAGCTTGCGCCACGTCCGCACCGTACACCGGCGCGGTGCGGCCGACGCTCAGGCGGGGCAGTAGGTGTCGGTGGCCGGCAGGGTGCCGCTGTCGAGGTAGCCGAGCATCGGTGGCAGCGCGCACGCCGAGTAGATGCTGGCGCCGTGCCCGATGCCCTGCCACATCACCCGCTTGCTGGCGGCACCGGCGTTGATGACGGTCGCCGCCGAGGCCGGTACGCCCTGGGTGCCGGCGATCGGGTCGTTCTGCACGCCGAGCAGCAGCACGTTGACCTTGAGGTTCTGCGGGTCCTTGGGCGCCGATCCGCTGGGCCAGTTCAAGCACTTGACCAGGTTGAGGGCGCCGACGGTGCCGAACTGCGGGTAGAGCTTGCCCCAGGCCACGACGAGTTCGCGCACCCGGTCCGGGGTCGGGCGGTTCAGCGAGTCGCTGCAGGTGTTGACGAACTGCCCGTCGCTGTCGCGCATCGACTCGGCCCGGGTGACCAGGCTGTTGAGCTGGTTGACGTCCCCGCCGCGCGCGGCGGCCAGCGCGTTGGCCAGGCTGACGGTGCTGCCGATCCGGTCCCCGCTGGGGAAGCCCAGCGCGGTGACGATCGCGTTGGCCAGCACCGCCACCGACATGCCGCCGGGGCCGCGGCCGGCGCGGGCGGCGGCCAGCAGCCCGTCGACGGCGCCCTTCGGGTCGGGGCCCAGCGCGCAGTTCACCGCGATGCACTGGCCCGCGAACGCGTCGAGCGCCATCTGCTGACCCTTCACCTGCTCCTCGGCCAGGGTTTCCGCGTTGACCCCGGGCGGCACGGGTGAGTCGAGCATCAGCCGGGCCACCTTGTCCGGGTGCGACCCGGCGTAGGCCAGCGCCACCTGCGCGCCGTTTCCGACACCGATCAGCGCCAGCGCGGGCACGTCCCAGGTGCTGCGGAGCCGTTCCAGGTCCTCGGCCGAGCGGGCGTTGTCGTAGGCCGAGTCGCCGGGGGCGATGATGTCGGTGCAGCCGGTGGTGGCGGTCATCGTGATCGCGCCCAGGTCGGCCACCGGGTCGTCACCGGACTCGAACTGGGCCTGGTCGCGCATCTCCTGGCGGTCGAAGGAGTCGCGGCAGTCGATGGGGCTGGACATGCCGGTGCCTCGGCGGTCCACCGACACGACGGGATGGCTCTTGAGCACATCGGCCCCCGCGCGCGACAGCCACACCGGCAGCTGCAACGAGGACGGTACGTCCGAGCCGGTGGTGAACACCAGCGGGCCGGCGTCCGGGGGAGTCTGCACCGACCGGGCGCGCACCACCCCGATGCTCAGCATGCCGTTGGCGCCACTGACCGGGTCCAGGTCCGCGTCATAGCTGGCGCACTCCAGCACCACCCCCGGCGCGGCCGGTGTCCCGGCGTCGCCGAAGACCTTCGAGGTGCAGTCCTTCCAGGCCAGGTCGTTCTTGGGCGCGGCGATCTGCGGGGGGCCGCCTGCAGGTTTGGTGGTGGCGGCGCCGCCGTTGTTGTGCGCGGAATCGCTGGCGTATTGCGGGTTGGCCGCCAGCCACGGCGCGCAGCCGGTGAGCAGAGCCGTCAGCGCCGCGGTCCCGACACCGACCGCTGCGGACACCCGGCGATCGCGCATGCCGACCAGAGTAGCGACACCGCCGTCGGGCACCGTCAGCTCACGCGGGTGTAGCGCCCGTACAGGTAGCCCTCGGTGTCGGTGATCAGGTGGGCGCGGCGCATCCGGGTCAGGACTTGGCCGGGCCCGGCGGCGATCCGCGGCGCGGCCCCGCCCACCAGCACGGGCGCGGAGGTCAGACACAACTCGTCGATGAGGTCGTGCTCGACGAACGTGCCCAGCAGCGTGGGTCCGCCCTCGCAGATCGCGCGCAGCAGTCCGCGGCCGGTCAGTGCCCGCAGCACGGCGGCCGGGTCGACCTCGCCGGGGTCGGCGCTGGAGCAGTCCAGTACCTCGGCGGCCGACCCGAGCCGGTTCCGGGCGCCGGCCGCGGCGTCGGCACAGGTCAGCACCAGCGGCGGTACTTCGGTGCGGGTCAGCACCGGCAGGTCGTGCTCCAGCCGGCCGGAGCGGGTGACCAGAGCGATGGGGGGGATCTCGCTTTGGCCGCGGCGCTGACGCGCCCGGCGCTGGCCGACCGTCATCTGGGCGCCGGCGTAGTTCTCGGCCTTGGCGGTGCCGGCGCCGACGACGATCACATCGGCCAGCTCGCGCAGCACCGTGAACAGTCGCCGGTCACCGGGGCCGCCCAGGCCCCCCGAGGTGCCACCGGTGGTGGCACCGCCGTCCAGGCTGATGATGGCGTTGGCGCGCAGCAGGCACCGGGTCGACCCGGCGGGGTAGGCATAGAGCTCCGCCAGCCGTTCGTCATCGATCGGGTCGTGCTCGCCGGGCAGCGTGAACCTCGTCGCCTCGGGGTCGTCGGCCGGTCTGGGCATACGCACGATTCCAGCACGTCGCTACAGTTCCCGCATGGACCGCCCGCACGGACCGCCTGGATGAACCAGCCCGACGCGGCACCCGACCCCGGCCCGGTGGGCCACCTGGTGGACCGGCATCCCATCGTGTCGCCGGAACGACTGGTCGCCCAGCTGGTCGTCCCGCCGACCTTCACCGATGTCAGCTTCGAGAGCTACCGGCCCGATCCCGCCGAGCCGACGCAGGCCGCCGCGGTGCAGGCCTGCCTGGCGTTCTGCGACGAGGCGGTGCACCGTCGGGCGGGGCGCAGGAAGCTGTTCGGGAAGCGTGAGACGCTGCCCGGTGTCGGCCTGTACCTCGACGGCGGCTTCGGTGTCGGCAAGACGCACCTGCTGGCGTCGGCCTACCGGCGGCTGCCGGATTCGGACGAGCACCCGAAGGCGTTCGCAACCTTCGGTGAATTGACGCAATTGGCAAGCGTTTTCGGCTTCGCCGAATGCATCGACCTGCTCGCCGACTACGTGCTGGTGTGCATCGACGAGTTCGAACTGGACGATCCGGGCAACACCACGCTGATCTCGCGGCTGCTGTCCGCCCTGGTGGAGCGCGGGGTGTCGATCGCCGCGACGTCGAACACGCTGCCCGAGCAGTTGGGCGAGGGGCGTTTCGCGGCCCAGGACTTCCTGCGCGAGATCAACACCCTGGCAAGCATTTTCACCACCGTGCGGATCGATGGCCCGGACTATCGCCATCGCGGACTGCCGCCGGCGCCCGAGCCGCTCTCCGACGCGGAGGTGACCGCGCGGGCGGCGCGGGTTACCGGGGCCACCCTCGACGACTTCGACGCGCTGTGCCGGCACCTCGCCACCATGCATCCGTCGCGCTATCTCACCCTGATCGAAGGGGTCTCGGCGGTCTTCCTCACCGGGGTGCACCGCATCGACGACCAGAGTGTGGCACTGCGGCTGGTGTCGCTGACCGACCGGCTCTACGACGCCGGCGTCCCGGTGGTGGCGTCGGGGGATCGACTCGACACGATCTTCTCCGAGGAGATGCTGGCCGGCGGCTACCGCAAGAAATACCTGCGTGCGACCTCTCGGCTGCTGGCGCTGACCAGCGCCGGTTAGGCCTGGTCGAAATCCGGGGTGGTGCGCACCGTCGCCAATTCGGCGACACCACTGATCCGCAGCACGGGGATCAGCAGCGGATTGGCGACGACGTGCAGCGGCACACCGTGCGAGACCAGGACGTTGATGGCGGCGCTGTCCAGGTACTGCAAGTGCGCACTTATGCGCTGATCGTCGTGGCCATGCGGACCGTGGTGCCCGCCGCATCCGGGAGAATGGCCACGTCTTCCATGAAGGCACGCATAATTGCGATTCCCCGGCCTCGGTGGGAATTGGCGCCGGACTGCTCGGGTTTCCATGACCCGGCGTCGGTGACGGTCAGTTCCAACCGGTCGCCGACGGTCGTCGCGCGCAGAGTGATGGTGCCTTCCGGGCCGTCCCGGTGCCCGTGTTCGATCGAGTTGGTGACGGCCTCACCGGCGGCGACCAGCACTTCCTGGGCCTTGTCCTGGTCCAGCCCCACGGTTGCCAGCCACTGCCGCAGTGCGGCTCTGCTGGGGGCCAGGTGGTTCGGGTCCGCGGGAAACGTCAGCTCCAGAGGGGCGGGATGACGGGAGGGGCTGAACCGTCCACGCTCGGCGTCAGCAGCCATCACGTGGCATCCTCTCGCGTTGAGCCGAATCCGACCGCTCGCACCCCGTTGACGTTCCCCAGCCTATGGCAGGGCCGCGGTTCGGTATCGCTGCGCCACGACCACGCCATCACCCCACCCTGCGTTCGAACCGGTAGACCGGCCTGTCCATCGACCCTAGTCGGCACTGTCCAGTGGACGCACCATCACGAAGTCGTCCTCCAGTTGCGTGCCCACTGTGAAGGTCTTGGTGCCGGCGACGGTGAACCCGTGCTTGCCGTAGAACCGCTGTGCGCGTTCGTTGTTCTGATTGACCCCCAGCCACACACAGCGCGCACCGCTCTTCGCGGCGCGCCGCACGGCCTCGCCCATCAGTGCCGTCGCGACGCCGGCCCCGTGGTGGTCCGGCAGCACGTAGATCTTGGACAACTCGACGGCGGGATGCAGCCGCACCGCGCGGACGACATCGGGATCGGTGGTGGTACCGCGAATCAGCATGGCGTAGCCCGCAATCGGGGCTGCACCCGGGCCGTTACGGGCCACCAGCACCTCCCGGCCGGGGTCGGCCAGATAGCCGGCGAAGTGCTCCGGTGTCAGGTTGGCGGCGATGAAGGCGGCGATGTTCCCCGACGTCGACGTTGGAGGGCAGGCGAGCGGGAAGGTCGCGGCGGCGACGGCCGCCAGCTCGGCGACGTCACCGGGAGTGGCGGTGTCGATCCGCCGCATTCGTCCCCTCCTCAGCCCTCGGGGGCATGATCCCATATCGGTGGCGTCGTGGAAGAAGACCAATCGCATCTTCCGGGCTTGCCCATTCCGCCACCGGCAACCGACGCGGCTTCATAAACTCGCGGCATGGCAGGCCTGCACAAGACCCAAGAGCGGCCCGACATGAGCAGGATTCAGAACCGGGCGTCGTCGGTGCCCAAGATGTTCCTGGACCGTGTCGCGGCAACGCCCAGCACCGAAGCGTTCCGCTATCCCGACAACGGCGGGTGGACCAGTGTCACCTGGAGTCAGGTCGGTGACCGCGTCGAACTCATCGCCGCCGGCCTGATCTCGCTCGGCATCAACGCCGAGGACCGGGTCGCACTGGCCTCGGGCACCCGCTACGAGTGGGTGGTGGTCGACTTCGGCATCCTGTCGGCGGGCGCGGCGACCACGACGGTATATCCGACCACCAACGCCGAGGACGTGGCGTTCATCGTGGCGAACTCCGGCAGCCGGGTGGTCGTCGCCGAGAACCAGACCCAGGTCGACAAGCTGGTCGAGCACCGCAGCGAGATCCCCGCGGTGGAGAAGGTCGTCATCATCGACGGCAAGGGCGACGGCGACTGGGTCATCACCCTCGACGAACTGGAACAACTGGGCAAGCAACTACTGGCCGACACGCCGACCGCGGTGACCGAACGCGTCGACGCCATCGAGCCCGAGCAGTTGGCCACCCTGATCTACACCTCGGGCACCACCGGCAAGCCCAAGGGAGTGCGGCTCACCCACGAGGCATGGACCTACACCGCGTCGGCGCTGGACTCGTTGCGCGTGCTCACCGACAAGGACCTCAATTACCTGTGGCTGCCGCTGGCGCACTCGTTCGGCAAGGTGATGCTGGCAGTGCCACTGGTCGTCGGCTTCCCGACGGTGATCGACGGCCGGGTGGACAAGATCGTGGAGAACCTGGCGATCATCAAGCCGACCTTCATGGGCGCGGTCCCGCGCATCTTCGAGAAGGTGCACGGGCGGATAACCGAGATGATCGCCGAAGAGGGCGGCGTCAAGAAGCGGCTGTTCGACTGGGCGATCGACGTCGGCCTGCAGGTTTCGCGCGCCAAGCAGGCCGGCATGCGGGTTTCGCCGTTGCTGGCCCTGCAGCACAAACTGGCCGACCGGCTGGTGTTCTCCACCATCCGGCAACGGTTCGGCGGGCGGCTGCGCTTCTTCATCTCCGGGTCGGCGGCGCTGGACCGGGATATCGCCCAGTGGTTCGACGCCGTCGGCGTCGTCGTGCTCGAGGGCTACGGGCTCACCGAGACCTCGGCGGCGTCCTCGCTGAACCGGCCGCAGGCCTACCGGTTCGGCACCGTGGGCTGGACGTTCCCCGAAACCGAGGTCAAGATCGCCGACGATGGGGAGATCCTGCTCAAGGGCCCGGGGGTGATGAGTGGCTACCACGACCTGCCCGACGCGACCGCCGAGGCGATCGACGAGGACGGCTGGTTCCACACCGGCGACATCGGTGAGCTGGACGCCGAGGGCTTTCTGCGGATCACCGATCGCAAGAAGGACATGTTCAAGACGTCGCAGGGTAAATATGTTGCGCCGTCGGCGATTTCAGCACAATTCAAGGGCATCTGCCCGTTCGCCAGCGAGATCATCGTGTACGGCGAGGGCAAGCCGTACTGTGTCGCGCTGGTCAGCCTCGACGGCGAGGCCATCAGGGAGTGGGCCGACCGGAACGGGTTGGAGGGCAAGTCCTTCGAGGAGGTCGCCCGCGACGAGAAGACCCGCGAGCTGATCAGCGGTTACGTCGACACGCTGAACAAGCACCTCAACCGGTGGGAGCAGGTCAAGCGCTTCTCGATCATCGACCGCGAGCTGACGGTGGAGGCGGGTGACCTGACGCCGAGCCTGAAGCTCAAGCGCAAGGCGGTCGTGGACAACTTCCACGACAACATCGACAAGCTGTACGGCTAGGTCGGTTCCGGCGCCTTCCGCTCTGTCTTGGCGGCCCGCTTGCGCAGCTGGGCCGGATACCACGACGTGAACGCGGCCGCCCCGATCAGCGCCGTGTAGCTGGCTGTGTGGCATAGCCATTCGGGCAGCACGTGTTTCATCAGAGCCCAGGCGATCACCGTGTTAACCGTGAACGTCGCTGCCCACACCGTGGTCAGCAGCTCGTTGACCCGGATGAACAGCGGGTCGTGCCACTTCGCCGGATCGGTGTGCTGGCGGGCGTAGTCGAGGGTGAACGGCTTGTTGATCAGCAGCGTGATCCACGAGCCAATGGCCAGGGCACCGTTGGCCAGCACCCCGAGGTGCCGGATGGTCCACATGTTGTGGAAGCCGATGACCGCGACGGTCGCTGCGGTGAAGAAGATCAGCCCGACGTACATGATGATGCCGCGGTGCAGCCTGAACACCGCCATCGCCACCGACAGGATCAGCGCTGCGACCAATCCGATCTCCACCCGGTGCAGGGTGTCCCTGGCGATGATCAGGAACGCGATCCAGGGCGCGAACGACAGCAGCAGCTTCACGAACGACATGATGGGCTCTCCTGGTGGGATCGAGCGGCGGCGGACCCAAATCCGCTCGGGGCGCGGCGGTCTCGGCGTACGGTTGACCTGAAATCGAGGTCGTGAACGTGAACAGCGCCAGTGAGGTCCGATCGGGGGAAGTCGGCAGGTGGGACGCCGGCCTGACCCGACATGTGGTTGACCTGCTGCGCCCGGTTGTCAAGGTGTATCACCGTTCTCGGGTCCGCGGGCTGGAGAACCTGCCGCAGGGGCGGTGCCTGCTGGTGGGCAATCATTCGGGCGGGTTGATCACGCCCGATTTCGCCGTGTTCGCCGTCGACTTCTACGAGCGGTTCGGCTACCGCAAGCCGCTCTACACGCTGGCGCACGACTCGTTGTTCCACGGTCCGGCCGCGGAGTTGTTGCCGCACCTGGGGATCGTGCACGCCTGTCAGGAGAATGCCGCTGCGGCGCTGGCTGCCGACACCGCGGTGCTGGTGTTCCCCGGTGGCGACGAGGACGTCTACCGTCCGACTGCGGCCGAGAACGTCATCGACTTCGCCGGGCGCACCGGCTATGTGACGTCCGCGGTCGAGGCGGGGGCCCCGATCGTGCCGATGGTGTCGATCGGTGGTCAGGAGACCCAGCTGTACCTGAGCCGGGGGACATGGCTGGCCCGACTGCTCGGCTTGGCCAAACTCGAACGCCGGTTGTTCCGCACCGACATCCTGCCGATCTCGTTCGGCTTCCCGTTCGGGCTGAGTGTGCTGGTCCCGGTCAACATGCCGCTGCCCGCCAAGATCGTCACCGAGGTGCTGGAGCCCATCGACGTGCTCGCCACCTTCGGCGCGCACTATGACATCGCTGCGGTCGACTCGCATGTCCGCCGGGTCATGCAGGCCGCGCTGCACCGCCTGGCCCGCAAGCGGCGGCTGCCCCTGCTGGGCTGAGTTCGGCCCGCCGTCCCGCACAGCATCCATTCACCACCACCTCCGGCCCGCTTCGCTAGGGGCGATCGTCCCGGGAGCCGACATCCTTGGTCCCCGCGCGTTGTTTCCGCGATGTCGGCCACCGGAACTGGGCTGAGCTGGTCGAGCCGGTATGTAACCGACGTAGGGTGGTGTGCGATGACACTGTCATGAGCGTGGGGGAGCGCACCCGATGAGGCGACTGAGGGCCCTGGTCGCGGCGAGCGCCGCCGGGTGCCTCGCGGTGCCCCTTGGTGCCGCGACGGCGGCAGCCGATGCGCCCGCGCCGCAGCCCGGAACGCCGTGTCAGGCGGAGTTGTCCGGCACGATGACTCTGGTGACCGACCGCCATGAATATCTGGTGTGCCAGGGGCAGCCCAGCGCGTGGGCGGAGGCCGACGTGCCGTTCCCGCCGAACGACAGGTGGCTCAGTTTCGGACCCGCGATGACGCTGCACGGCGAAGGGATGCGCAACCCCAACCTGGTCTCCGGCCAGTGGACGGGCACACCCCGAGATCCCGCCACCGCGTGCACGACCAATCAGCTGACGATCGTGCGTGCGGGAGTGCTTGCGCCGCCGCAGATTTCGCAGGGCGCGCCGGGACAACCGCTGTCGTTCCAGGTGCAGCCGCGGCTGTTCTCGATCGAGCTGACCGGGGATTGCCTGTGGAGCCGCGACGGCGGAGCCGGCGCGGGGTAGGACGCGGCAGCAGGCTCAGGCGATGGCCGGGGCCGACGCGCCGTTACCGGCGCCGTTCAGCCGGTGCGCCGGCGACTGCGCGGCCATGCTCTCGGCGGACTTCGTCTCGGTCGGATCCGTGTACTGCGCCAGCGTGCGGGCCACGAAGTCCCGGAAGTAGGGCAGTGCCTCGCCGGACACGATCGACGGCATCAGCACCCGCCACGCCCGGGCCAGCCGCGCGAACGGGTCGTCGCCGATGGCGTCCGACAGCAGGTGGCAGCCCATCACACTGGCGCAGATCGCCTCGGCGACGTCCTCCGCGCAGACATCGTCGCGCACGTCGCCCTCGGCGACGGCCTTCCGGATCTGCTCGAGGAACCCCTCGGTGGAGGGCGCGTAGGTCTTGGCCCCCGCGCCGCTGACCTGACTCAGGGCCTGCCGGAGCTGGTTGGCGATGCGGACGAGATCGTCGGTATGGGTCATCTGCGCGATCCGAAAGGTCGCTCGGATCGTGTTCTCCAGCGCCGGCGACGGAGCGTTGGTCAGGTCGTAGAAGGTGTTCAGCAATTGTGCGACACCCTCGTCGATGATCGCGGAGGCCAGCGCTTCCTTGGATTCGAAGTGGTAGTAGAACGCGCCCTTGCTGACCTCGGCGCGGTCCATGATGGCGGCCAGGCCGGTCTCGCCGTAACCGTCCTCACTGAAGAGGCCGATCGCCGCGTCGACGATCCGCCGACGGGTGGCTTCGGCTCGAGCCTGCACAACCATGCCGCTACCCCTCGTCCGACGGGCTGGATAACGGCAGCCCGGCAAGCCGCAGCCGCACGGGCAGGCCGGCTGCGGGCAACCGAAAACATCCCGGGGGGCTATTCACGGCCCCGACAATAACAGCGCCTTTCCGCAAAAAGCTACGGTTGTTCGCGTTTCATACCTACAGTTTTTTTCCCGCGCGTAATTCAACTTTGCGTTGAAATTTCGAAATTCAGGCTTCGCCGTCTTGTCGCACCAAGAGGGAGAGCCGACGCACCCGGGTGGGGACGATTGGAGTGTTCCCGCATGTCGGCGGCCTTGTGATCGACTCTCGGGAAGGCCGACTGCGGCCCTGCGCGGCGCGCAGGGGAAGCGGTGGATCGGAACGTATCCGGCAATGGGGCGCCGATTGATGCCAAGCATAAATGCCTGCATATTTGCAAAAACAATTAGTCGTCGGCAAATGGGGTGATCAGCTAGGGGCAACCCTTGAAAGCGGCGTCTCCCCAGTCGGGGTGAGCCTTCTGGTTCTCCGCGCACCACTGCGCGCCCTCTTCGGTGGTGCTCTTCCAGACCTCGGCCTCTTGGTCTCTCTTGGCCTGTTGTCCCTCGGGGCTTGCCGCCGAGTTTCCCGGCGTGCCCGGTCCCGCGAGGACCTGATTGCAGTTCAGATAGAGCAGAATCTTGTTGGTGACCGGGGTGAAGTTGGTACCGGACACCCAGGATGCCCGCTGGGAGCGGCTGACGATGCACTGGTCGTTGGGCAGCTGCGAGCCCACCCGTCCGGCGATGACGGCCACCTGGCCGGAGTTGCCGATCGCACTGGCGGCGTCGGCATAGGTCTGACCGGCGTACGGGTCGGCGGCGGCCACGCCCGCACCAACGATCGACATCGATACGGCGATGGCACCGACTGCGACGGCGGAGCCCGAGGCGAGCTTCATGGTGAAAGAATCCTATGCGTCGGGATTTCTGCGCCAGGGTATTTCGGCCCCCGTCGAAGTTGGGTGCCGACGGTGCGGCGCATACGCTGCTGCAATGCACGGGAAGGCGGCTGCGCTCGCTGGTCTGGCGCTGATACTCGCCGGATGCGGCGGGTCGAAGCAGGTCGCGGCGACGACGCTGACATCGACGGTCGAGGTCACCAAGACGGTCACGGTGACGTCCCCGCCGCCCGCGGTTGTGCCCAAGACGGTGATGGAAACCGACGGCACCTATCGCGTCGGTGTCGATATCGAGCCGGGCACCTATCGCACGGCCGGGAAGAGCGCCGAAGGGGCAACCGACTGCTATTGGGCGCGGCTGAGCAGCCTCAACGAGGTCGACATCCTGGCGAGCAATATCACCACGGCCCCGCAGATGGTGCTGATCGAGGCGGGGGACCGGGCATTCCTGACGCACAGCTGCCAGACCTGGGTCAAGGTCGGCTGACTCGCTCTGGACGCCGTCTGAGCGTGCCCTACCGCAAAGGTCCGGCGACAGTGGAGCTGAGCGCCCAGCCCGGGTCGACCCGAAGGCCCCCTTTTTGGTCGCTGGTCCCCGTGGTCGAGGACCACGATCGCGGCCAGAACGACGAATATGCCGACAACAGCGCCGGTGTGCCGGCCGGACGTCAGAGGCACGCCGGTGCGGGCGTACGGCGAACCCCAGACGTTGATCATCGTCGGGCCGGCCAAACCTCGTTGCCGAAGTTCTCCGCCGACGCCCCTAAGTGATGCTTGAAGAGGTATGAACTCCGCCGGGATGGTTGCCGGGTGGGCCGGTGCCGCGGACGGCGGATGGCGATTTCGGCGGGCGACGCTGCCCAATTTGGAAAACGCGCGTCAATAATGTGCGCTGATCTGCTAGACATCGTCTAGATCAGGGGACGATTGACCGTTGGGGGATTGAGATGTCGCGATTTCATCTGGCTATTGCCCGTGCATTGACGAGTACGGTTCCTCCGTCGACGTCATCGGCGTCGAAGAAGGCCGATTCCACGCTGGCGGCCCGCGTACTCACGCGTCATGAGGTCGCCTTGCCGCAGGGTGCCGGCCCGACGCGCTGACTGAGCACGTTCCCAGAATTGGACTGATCGGGCCGTCGCCAGGACTCGATCGGGTCGGGGGCCTGGATCTTCCTACCAGGGCGGGTAGGCCCATCCGAACATCGTCCACGAGCCGAGGTTGGCGGTGGGCAGGATCTGCACCTGGTGGCCATCCCCGTAGCCGGGCGAGAGCCCTTGTACGCCGCCCGAGACGAACGTTCCGTCGCCCCGCGAGATGTCGACATGGTTCCCGTCGGAACCTACGGAGAACACCAGTGCGCCACGTGGGATGGGCGCTTCATGGTGGTCGAGTCCACGAGCGGCTAGCGCCTGGTAGAAGGACAGCGCCGCATTGTGAGCAATGCCGGTCTCGGTGGTCAGGCCATAAGCGGCGTCCACGAAATCTTCGCAGCCATAGGAGCCGAAAACGTCCGTGCCCAACATCTTCTCGGCGACCAGCACCGGGTCGCCGCCTGGGTATTCGGTGCCGACGTTCCTGGGCGCGGGTTTTGGTTCGGCGCTGGGCGGAACAGCCGCGGGAACATCACCCTTACCGGTGCTTGCCCCTGGGCCGCTGAGGCGACCCTGCGCCGACACCGAGGTTTTCTCGTCGAGCTGGATCGAGAAGCTGGTCGGGTCATCGGCGCAATGCGTGTCAGCGCCGGTGCCCCGCACCGACGTGCAGCTAGCGTCGGCGATGCCGGCCGAAGTCACCGCCGTTGCTATTGAGGCGGAAATCAGGGCCCCGACAACCAACCCGCGTGCCGCGTGCTTCAGGTTGCCAGCCGTCACCAGATTCCTCTTGGTCGGTGTTTAACTGCACACAGAATGAAGGAACCGTAGCCGATTGCGCTCGATCTCGGGCCCGAGCGGAGGTGGGACCTTCGACCCGGCGCCACGCCCCTACCGCCGGCCGGGACGTCGTGGAGTCATCGGGCGATGCCCGCTCGAGAGCGGCTCTGGACTGTCCTCGTCGTTGCGGGTCGGCGTGTTCTTGTTCGCTGCGGCGGGCTCACACGCCCGCACCCAAGATTCGCCCTCTCGGTAGGTCGATCTGTTTGGGCCTCTATATGAGAACCACGCCGTGGCCGGCCATGCTGGGCACTTTTGCGCTGGAAAATCGTTTGATTGGTGAAGGGACTTTGGTCCCTCGAACTCGTGCCCGTGTCCGTGGATCGAGCATGCGAAAGCGACATATAGTTGGTTTCAGTCGGCGAACGGATACGAAAGGTCTTTCCCCCTTCCCCTGGGGCTAGCGGTATCTTGTCGGCGGCCATGGCC
>CAZHUU010000039.1:0-33740 GCA_964535335.1 uncultured Mycobacterium sp. | reverse complement strand
ATCGTAGAACTCCAATCCGGCGGCTGGATAGTCGACAGCCCTCTGAAAAATCTGGCCGTCGACCTCAACAATGGCGATCCTGCCTGGCTCAGCTTCGCGCACCACCTGGCGGATCGCCTGCTGGAGCAGGTCGCGGTCGATCCGGCCGGCAATTCTTCCCAGCAGACCCAGTTGCCACTCGGTACCGGCCAGGCCCGTTGCCTGAGAAAGCCAGATGTCGAATTGCCCACGCGTTAGGGGCAGCGCACCGTCATCGCGTTCCATTCAGGCCCCTGCCCCCGCCGGTCATCCGGTGGACTCGCCCACGGACGTCATGTTGTCGCGCCGGCATTCAGCTATCGCCGGATGCCGGAGCGCTGAGCCACATGTGGCGCTCGTTGTGAGCATTGACCTGACAAAAGCCACGCGGTTGCCCACACTGAAAACAATTCGCGCTCGTCACTTCCGGCACCATTCCACATTGGCGTGTACGAAACTATCCAAACCTTACATGCAGCTAATTTGGCTGGCTTAAGTCTATCGAGTAATTTTCACCTTCGTAAGTTCTGTATGGGGCGCTCAAGCCTAACTCACAGCGAGTCGTGCTGCTGGGTTGGCCGTCAGGCTGTGACCTCTCAGCGAACTATGAGCGATTCTGTCCATCGGCAAGGAACGTGCGACTTCGCCCGGGCTACCAAGCTGTCGAAACTTTCTGCGACCGCATTGCTGTCCGCATCCTCAGCAGAGGCGCCTGCGTTGTTGGTATGCGCGCTACCTCGGGGTCACCTCGTGCTTGCGGCTGCAAGGAGCAAACGTCGTGGCGGCTCGCCCGGCGCGGCAATCGGCAAGGTTACGGCGGCCTGTGGCCGCGCCGCTTTGGACATGCCCGGCGAAGTGGAACGCTGATACGGCAATGGGCGACCGGGTCGGAGCGGGTCTCGTCCGCTACGCGTAGTACCGGGACGGGGACCTACCGGGTTTCCGGCTCGGGGGCCTCCGTGGCCGGGATCCGGACCAGGAACCGCGCGATCGCCAGCTGGGCGGCCGCGAAGAGCCCCAGCATCCCCCCGACGATCCCGAAGGCGCCGTAGGCGCCGAATCCCGCCGAGAACGCGCCACCCACCAGGCTGTCGACACCGACCGACATGGCGGTCCTGCCGAACTCCGAGGCGGCTGTCACCCCGCCGGCCTGGTCCAGGGGGGTCAGTTCCTGGCGCCAGCGCGTCAGGACCAGCCGAGCGCCGACATTGGCGACGCCGAACAGAAAGACCGCGACGATCATCGCCGGCAGGTTGACCGGGATCCATCCCACCGCAAGCAGCGCCGTGCCCGCCACCCCGCCGAGCACCCATCCCGCTCCACGGCCCCGGTGCCTGGTCACCGCATAGACCAACGCGCCGATCACACCGCCGAGCGCGAACGCCGCCCCGACGTGGCCGGCCGCGGACGGATGGTGCAGCAGCCCCTTGGCGAAGAATGCGCTGAGTACCTTGCGCAATTCGTAGAGGTGGAACAGCATCAGACCGGCCACGACGACCAGCAGATATCGGTGCGCGACGATGTACTTCAGGCCCGTCCACGAGCCGCCGTGCGACGTACCGTGGCCGCTCTCCCCGTCGGGCGACCGCTCCGGGAGGAACAGGTAGCAGACCGCCGACACCGCGAACCCGATCGGGATGACGATGTGCGGCACGATGCCGTCCGACCAGATCATCAGGCCGCTGAGCATCAGTGGGCCGGCCACCGCGCCCACCTCGAAGGCCAGTTCGTAGCGGGAGTTGATGCGATCGAGTAACTCGGCCCGGTGTCCGGCTAGTTCGAGCGGGACGGTATGCACCGAGGTGTCCACGTAGCCGCGGATCAGCGCCTCGGTCGTGTAGCAGACCATGGCAACGGCGAGGGTGATGATGCCGAGGGCCATCGCGACGGGAATCCCGGCCAAAACGACCCCTCGGAGCAGGGTCGCGGCCACCAACACCCGGCGCGCGCCGAACCGCTCGGTCGGCCAGCCCGCAAGGTAGGTGCCGACCATGTGGATGCCGGTGCCGAATGCGGCGAAGAACGCGGCCTTACCCAGTGATCCGGACAGATCGGCGACGAGCAGCGGCTGGGCCAGATGCACGGCGCTGTTGGCGACCTGGGTGACCAGGACGCCCGACAGCAGCCCGGCCAACCGAACCGAGGGCCGGTCCGAGGTCGCCGAGCCGGTACCGTCAGTGCGTTCGGGGGGCCGACGCACTCGGGTGGTCCAACGCCTTAGCCGGGAACGGATTTCACCGGGCCAGGGGGCTGTAGAACACCAGGCCGTTGCCCTTGTTGTCGTAGACGACGGCGCGACGCTCGTGGGCGTCGTCGTACGGGCCTTTCACGATTCCGCCACCGCTTGCCTCGATGGCCTTCGCCGCGGCGTCGACGTCGGCGGTCTTGATGCCGACGACCACCTGGCCGGGGATCGGATGGTCGATCGCCGTAGCCAACGCGAGGGTCACCGGACCGCCGTCCAGGGCGGCGAAAGGGGCGCCGTCGCGGAATTTCAGCGCCATGCCGAGGGTCTCGCTGTAGAACCGGATCGACTCGTCCAGATCGTCGGTCGACAGGATGATCATCTTGACTTCGTGGTCGCTCACTAAGGCCTCCTGTGGCTGAATCGCTCCCAGACTAGGCCCCGCGCGGGCGAAGTTGACCTCAGTCGCGATACACGGGGCTCAGAAGACGCGCACCCAGTCGACCAACATGTCGGCCGGGTACTTTCCTGGCTTCGGATCCTTACCGCCGGAGCCACCGACCGCGAGGTTCAGGACGGGCGACAACTCATAGCCGGGATCGTTGAACGGCCAGTCGTCGATCGAGTTGGCCGGAACGGTGAAATAGGGCTCGGCACCGTCGACGTAGTCCATCCAGAAGTACATGCCGGAGTCGTTCCAGGTGCACCGCCAGCGGTGCCAGTTGCTGTCGATCCCGATGGGGCAGGTCGCGAACGAGGTGCCGTCCAATCGGGCGTGGACCGTGGTGCCGGAGGGCCACTCCCCGTTGCCGTACCACTCCATCATGTCCACTTCGCCGCCACGCTCGGGGTTGTCGTTCAACAACCACCAGGCCGGCCAGCAGCCCGCGGTGAGGCAGTTGAGCTTGATGCGCGCCTCGAAGGTGTGGTTGATGCCGGTCCGGAAGGTGCTGACCAGCTTGCCGCTGACGTAGCGGTTGTCGTCGTTTCTGGTCGCCCGGATCACCAGGTTGGAGTTGCCGTCCAGGAAGACGTTCGCCCGATCGTCGCGGTACTGGCCCATGTTCTCCGGACGGTCCCAGAACACCGGGTTCTTGATGAGCTCCCGGGCCTGGGCGATCATCCATTTCGAGGGGTCGGGCGCCGATCCGGCCGGACCGTCGAACTCGTCCGCGAACACGTAGGCCGGGGTCTGGGCGCTGGGGGCCGGCGACGCCGGAACAGCGGGGGATTCGGGCCGCGACGGTGTTGCCGCGGCCTTGGGGAACGGAACCGCGACGGTGAGGGCTCCGAACCCCGCCATGAACATGAGGTTGCGACGATCCAATTCAGGCACGGCTAAAACCATAAAGCCGAAACGCTCCGGAAGGTGAATTCAGGGGTCGTCCCGCGTCGCGCGGCGCACCGCCCAGACGGCCGCAACCGCCGGTCAAAACGTGATCTAGCAGGGCTTTCGCAGCGCTAGTTCACACCCCGACGCAAAGCGAAACGAACGGAATCGGTGCGCAGATGCTCGCCGACACCCAGGGCTGCGGACCGTTCCATACCGGTGGCGGCGGTGGTGGCGGTGGCGGTGGCGGTGGCGGAGCCGGCTCGGGGGCCACCACGCAGCTGTCCGACGGTGCGTCGTAGACGGTGCCGGGTCCGCATCCGGCGGCGCTGCTCACCGCCGGGAGGATGACGGCCACCCCGGCAAGGGCCATTACGGCGGCCGGGACGACGGCCGCAGCTCGTTTGATTGTTGCCATGACCACCGGTCTCCCTACCCAATCCCCCAACCCGTGCTCAGCTCAGACCGTATTTTGACGGTCGCGTCGCCGCTAGGGTCGAAGGTAACTCAGCAGGCGACAATGGGTCCGCGGAATTTCGTGAACAAACAGCACAGAGGTGGAGAAGATGGCGGCGATCAGGTCGACGGTGATGTCCCGGCGGGATCTCGAGTTCCTGCTGTTCGAGTGGCTGGCCGTCGACGAGCTGACCAAGCGGCCCAGGTTCGCCGAACACTCCCGCGAGACCTTCTCCGACGTGCTCGACCTCTGTGAGGACCTGGCGACCCGCTACTTCGCGCCGCACAACAAGAAGAGCGACCAGAACGAGCCGTCCTTCGACGGGACGACGGTCACCGTCATCCCCGAGGTCAAGGCGGCCATCGACGCGTTCGCCGCCGCCGACCTGATGGGCATGACCATGGACCACTCGCTGGGCGGCTCGCAACTGCCGGTGAGTGTGGCGCAGGCCGGCTTCGCGTGGTTCTCGGCGGCCAACATCAGCACCTCCGGTTACCTGATGCTGACCGTCGCCAATGCGAGTCTGGTCGCCAAATTCGGCAGTCCGGAGCAGATCGAGCGGTTCGTCAAGCCGATGCTCGCGGGCCGATTCACCGGAACCATGGCATTGTCCGAGCCGCAGGCCGGGTCTTCCCTGGCCGACATCACCACCCGGGCCGAACCCTGCGCGGACGGCAGCTACCGGTTGTCCGGGTCGAAGATGTGGATCTCCGGTGCCGAGCACGAGATGTCGGAGAACATCGTTCATTTGGTGCTTGCGAAGATTCCCGGCGGTCCAGCCGGAACCAAGGGCATCTCACTGTTCATCGTGCCGAAGTTCCTCGTCGAGGCGGATGGCTCGGTGGGCCCGCGCAACGACGTGGCGATCTCCGGCCTCAACCACAAGATGGGCCAGCGCGGTATCACCAACACGGTGCTGAACTTCAACGGCGCGGTGGGGTATCTGGTGGGCGAGCCGCACCGCGGCATCGTCTACATGTTCCACATGATGAATGAGGCGCGGCTTGGCGTCGGCATGGGCGCGGTGTCGTTGGGCTACACCGGCTATCTCAAGTCCCTGCAATACGCACTCGAACGGCCTCAGGGACGACCGATCACGAGTAAGGACCCGACGACTCCGCAGGTTCCGATCATCGAGCACGCGGATGTCAAGCGAATGTTGTTGGCGCAGAAAGCGTATGTCGAGGGAGCGCTCGCGCTCGCGCTGTACTGCGCCCGGTTGGTCGACTGGCAGGACAGCGCCGAGGCCGACGACGAGCGCACTCAGGCGGGGTTGTTGCTGGACATCCTCACCCCGGTCGCCAAGAGTTGGCCGTCGGAGTGGTGCCTGGAGGCCAACAGCCTGGCCATCCAGGTGCTCGGCGGCTACGGATACACCCGCGAGTACGACGTCGAACAGCATTACCGGGACAACCGGCTCAACCCGATCCACGAGGGCACCCACGGGATTCAGAGCCTGGACCTGCTGGGCCGCAAGGTCACTCAACGCAACGGCGCCAGCCTGGTCGCCCTGGGACAGTGCGTCGAGAAGTGCATCGCCACCGCCGACACCGTGGGCGGCGAGTCCGCCGAACTGGCCGGCGCGCTCGCCGGGTCGTGGCGCCGGCTGGTCGAGGTCACGATGGGGATGTTCGCCTCCGGCGACATCGAGGCCGCGATGGCCAACAGCGCCGTCTACCTCGAGGCGTTCGGGCATGTGGTGATCGCCTGGATGTGGCTGGAACAGTTCCTGGCCGGCGCCGATCAGCCCGGTGAGTTCTATGACGGCAAGCGTCAGGCCGCGCGGTACTTCTTCCGCTACGAGCTCCCCCGCACCGCTGCGCAGCTGCGGCTGCTGGAAAGCCTGGACCGGACCACCCTGGAGATGCGCCCCGACTGGTTCTGAGCTCCCGGCGCGGTCGCGGCAAAGATCCGTTCGCCCGGATGCGGCCCCGCGGTTCTGCCGCCAAGATTGCCTGATTACGGCAGAGTGTCCTCAGCCTCAACCGGACCATCTGCGTTGCGTACCCGAGGGAGCGATATGAGCAAGCTGCGGACCGCGATCTCCATTGTGAGCATCACCGCGGTGGCCACCTTCGGGGTGGCCGCGTGCGGGGGCACCAAGAGCGGTGGCGGCGCCAAGGGCGGCGACATCAGCGTCACGATGACGTCGTTCCCCGATTACGTCGACCCCCAGTTGTCCTACACCCTCGAGGGCTGGGAGGTGCTGTGGAACACCTACACCCCGCTACTGACCTACAAGCACCAGAAGGGTGACCCGGGCACCGACGTGGTACCCGGCCTGGCCAAGGACATGCCGGCGATCTCCCCGGACGGCAAGACCTACAAGCTGACCCTGCGCCCGAACATGAAGTACTCCGACGGCACCCCCATCAAGGCATCGGACTTCACCTACGCGATCAAGCGGCTCTTCAAGGCCGACTCCGGCGGCTCGGTGTTCTACGAAGGCATCGTCGGAGCCAAGGACTTCGCCGACGGCAAGGCCGACACCATCAGCGGCATCAAGACCGACGACAACACCGGTGAGATCACCATCTCCCTGGAGAACCCCAACGGCACCTTCAACAACGTGCTCGGTCTCATGTTCGCCGCCCCGGTTCCGCCCACCACACCGCTGGACAAGGACGCCACCAACAACCCGCCGCCGTCCAGTGGGCCGTTCGTCATCACCAAGGTCGACGCGCCCAATACCTTGACGCTGGAACGCAACCCGCAGTTCAAGACGGTCAAGGACGCCGGCGCGTCCGAAGTGGCCGACGCTCAGGTCGACAAGATCGTCGTCACGCAGAACAAGAACAACTCCGCGCAGGTCACCGGTATCCAGCAGAACACCATCGATTACATGACCGACCCGCCGGACGCCGACCGGCTGCCGGAGATCAAGGCGAAGTACGCCAGCCGGTTCCGCCTCGACAACTCGATCAACACCTACTACTTCTGGATGAACACCCAGAAGGCACCGTTCAACGATCTCAAGGTCCGCCAGGCCATCAACTACGCGGTCGACCCCGAAGCGCTCAACCGGGTCTTCGGTGGCCGACTGCACGCCACCCAGCAGATCCTGCCGCCCGGCATGCCCGGATACGACGAGTACAAGCTGTACCCCGGCCCGGACGTGAACAAGGCCAAAGCGCTGATCGCCGAGGCGAATCCCGCCGACAAGGACATCACCGTCTGGACCGACGACGAGCCGGACCGCAAGCGGATCGGCGAGTACTACCACGACCTGCTGACCCAGCTGGGCTTCAACGCCACGCTGAAAGTCATCTCCGGGGACACCTACTTCCAGACCATCGGCAACGAGTCCACCCCCGATCTGGACACCGGGTTCTCGGACTGGTTCCAGGACTTCCCGCACCCGGACGACTTCTTCCGACCGCTGCTCAACGGCGCGAACATCCTGCCGACGAACAGCAACAACTTCTCCCGGGTCAACATCCCCGAACTCGACGCCAAGCAGAACGACCTGCTGACCAAGCAGCTCACCGACGACGTGAAAAAGCAGTACGCCGAGCTGGACAAGGCCTACATGGAGCAGGCGGTCTGGGCGCCGTACGGCAACGAGCAGTACACGACCTTCCTGTCCGACCGGATGGACTTCGACAAGTCCTATCGCCACCTGCTGTTCAACCAGGACTACACCTCGTTCGCGTTGAAGTAGCCGACGCGATGGTCGCCACCGTCGAGGGGCGCAGCCCCTGGTATCTGGCATGGGAGAGGTTGCGGCGCAACAAGGTCGCGCTGGCCTTCGGAGCGCTGTTCATCCTGCTCGTGCTGTTCTCACTGGCCGCCCCGCTGTGGGCGGATCATGTGGCGCACACCGGCCCCAACCAGAATCACATCACCGACAAGATCCTGATCGACGGGAAGCAGACCTACGTCGTCTCACCGGACGGCACGCCGTTGGGTCCGGGCCTGCACGGACGCTATCTGCTCGGGGCCGACCAGAACGGTCGCGACGTGATGGTGCGCCTGATGTACGGCGGGCGCACCTCGATCTACATCGGCGTGCTGGCCGCGGTGATCACCACCGTTTTCGCGGTGCTGATCGGGATGCTATCCGGCTACTACCGCGGCTGGATCGACTCGGTGCTGTCCCGGATCATGGATGTGGTCTGGGCCTTCCCGGTGCTGCTGCTCGGTATCGCCCTGGGCACCACACTGGCCCTCGGCGGCTTCAAGATCAGTGGCATCGTGGTGGCCGGCGACTCGCTGTGGATTCCCATCCTGATCATCGGTCTGGTGTACGTGCCGTACATGGCCAGACCGGTCCGTGGCGAGATCCTGGCCCTGCGCGAGAAGGAATTCGTGGAAGCCGCTGTGGCACAGGGCAAGGGGCCGATCCGGATCATGTTCTCCGAGCTGCTGCCCAACATCATCTCGACCATCATCGTGTTCTTCACCCTCAACATCGCCAACAACATGCTGCTGGAGTCGGCGTTGTCCTTCCTCGGCGCCGGGGTGCGTCCACCCAACGCATCGTGGGGCACGATGATCGCCGACGGCTATCAGACCATCTACACCGCCCCACACCTGACCATCGTCCCGGGTTTGATGATCGTGCTGACCGTGCTGTCGCTCAACGTGTTCGGTGATGGTCTTCGTGACGCGCTGGACCCGCGGGCCAAGATCAGGCTGGAGCACTAGCCATGCTTCGTTTCGCGGCCAGGAGAATCATCGGCATGATCGCGGTGTTGTTCGCGATCTCGGTGATCGTCTTCCTGATCTTCAACGTGATCCCCAACTCCGACCCCGCGGCGCGCATCGCGGGTAAGAACGCGAATCCCGCCCTGATCGCCAGGGTCAGTGCGGATCTCGGACTGGACCGTCCGCTGCCGGTGCAGTACCTGACCATGATGAAGCAGATCTTCACCGGTGAGCTCACGTCCTACGCGAGCAGCCAGAATGTGGCCGAACAGATCTGGGACGGACTACCGGCGACGCTGTCGCTGACCATCGGGGCCGCGGTGTTGTGGATGGCTCTGGCGGTCTGGTTCGGGTACCTCAGCGCGGTGCGCGCCGGCGGTTTCACCGATCGCGCGCTGACCATCCTGGCGCTGGTCGGGATCTCGATGCCGGTGTTCTGGCTGGCCGCAATCCTGTTGTACTTCTTCAGCTTCAAGGTGCAACTCTTCCCCACCGGAAGCTATGTGCCGCTCACCGAGGATCCCGTGCAGTGGGCGTATCACCTGGTCCTGCCGTGGTTCACCCTGGCGGTGCTCTACGTCGGCTTCTACAGCCGGGTGCTGCGGTCGAACATGCTCGACTCGATGAACGAGGACTACGTGCGCACCGCGCGCGCCAAGGGCATCAGCGAGCGTCAGGTGCGCGTCCGGCATGTGCTGCGCAATTCGATGATCCCGATCGTCACCTTGTTCGGTCTGGACTTCGGTGCCGTGGTGGGGGGCGGGGCCATCCTCACCGAGACGGTGTTCAACATCAACGGCGTCGGCCTCTACGCCGGGCAGGCGATCGGCAAGCTGGACCTGCCGCCGCTGATGGCGGTGACCATGTTCGGGGCCTTCTTCATCGTGCTGTTCAACACGATCGTCGACATCCTGTATGCGGTGCTGGATCCGCGCATCCGGCTCGGGGAGGCCGCACCGGTATGAGCCCCCTACTCACCGTTCGCGACCTGCAGGTCAGCTTCCGCACCGACGATGGCGTGGTGCACGCCGTCGACGGGGTGTCGTTCGAAGTCTCGCCCGGCGAAGTGGTCGCCATCGTCGGCGAGTCCGGCAGCGGCAAGAGCGTCACCGCCCAAACGCTGATCGGGCTGACCCGGGCACCGAACTCGAGGATCGCCGGGTCGGTGACGTTTCAGGGCAGGGACCTGGTCACGCTGCCCGACGATGAGTTCCGCAGTGTGCGTGGCGAACACATCGCCATGGTGTTCCAGGACCCGATGACGTCGCTGAACCCGGTCTATCGGGTCGGCGATCAGATCGCGGAGATGATCCGGGCCCACCGCGAGGTGTCCAGGACCGAGGCGCGGTCTCAAGCGGTGGAGCTGTTGCGGTCGGTGGGCATCCCCAATCCCGAACGCCGGGTGCGGGATTACCCGCACGAGTTCTCCGGGGGCATGCGCCAACGGGTGATGATCGCGATGGCCCTGGCGCTCGATCCGGAGGTGCTGATCGCCGACGAGCCCACCACGGCACTGGACGTCACCATCCAGGCGCAGATCCTGCGACTGCTCGAGAAGCTCAACACCGAGCGCAATCTCTCGGTGGTGCTGATCACCCACGATCTCGGTGTGGTCGCCGAACTGGCCGACCGGGTGGTGGTCATGTACGCGGGCCAGATCGTCGAAGACGGTCCCCTTGACGAGATCTTCTACAACCCGCAACATCCCTACACCTGGGGACTGCTGGGCTCGATCGCGCGGCTCGACGAGCCGCGCCCGGATCGGCTGCCGCAGATCCCCGGTCAGCCGCCGTCGCTGCTGAGTCCGCCCACCGGGTGCCGGTTCGCCCAGCGATGCGGGTACGCCGTCGAGAAGTGCACGCAGCCGCCGACGTTGGCGGCGCGCCTGGGTGACCCGGGCCATCTCGACCGCTGCTGGTTGACCCCCGCCGAAAAGCTGGCGAGCCGATGAAGGGCGACCCGCTGTTGGAGGTCACCGACCTCGTCGTGCACTTCCCGATCAAATCGGGGATCGTGGTGGACCGCGAGGTGGCCCGGGTGCACGCCGTCGACGGCGTGAGCTTCACGCTGCACGAGGGCGAAACCCTGGGCCTGGTGGGGGAATCCGGCTGCGGCAAGTCCACGCTGTGCCGCGCGATCCTCCAGTTGGTGGCGCCGACCTCCGGCTCCGTCCGCTTCTCCGGCCGGGAGCTCGTCGGCCTCTCCCGTCGCGAACTCCGGCCTTTGCGCCGCGAGATGCAGATGATCTTCCAGGACCCGTTCGCGTCGCTGAACCCCCGCAAGCGGGTGGGTCAGATCGTCGGTGATCCGCTGGAATTGCACGGTCTGGCCAGCGGCGCGGAACTCAAGCGGTGGGTCCAGGAACTACTCGACCGGGTAGGCCTGCAGGCCGAGCACTACAACCGCTACCCGCACGAGTTCTCCGGTGGACAGCGCCAGCGCATCGGCATCGCCCGCGCACTGGCGCTGCAACCCAAGCTGATCATCGCCGACGAACCGGTCTCGGCACTCGACGTCTCGGTGCAGGCGCAGATCATCAACCTGCTCGAGGAACTTCAGGACGAATTCGGTCTGTCCTATCTGTTCGTCGCCCACGACCTCGGGGTGGTGCGCCACGTCTCGGACCGGGTCGCGGTGATGTACCTCGGCAAGGTCGTGGAGAACTCCGACTCCGACGGCCTCTATGAATCACCGCGGCATCCCTACACCAACGCGCTGCTGTCAGCGGTGCCCGTCCCGGACCCGCGCAAGAACCTCGAGCGGGAACGCATCACCCTGGAAGGTGATGTGCCAAGCCCGATCGATCCGCCGCCGGGCTGCCGGTTCCACACCCGCTGCGCCTGGGCCACCGACGTGTGCCGCACCGAAGAGCCGTCCCTAGTGGAGTTGGCGGCCGGACACTTCGCGGCCTGCCACCACCCGCGGGACTGACGTCGGGTCGCCCAGCCAACTGGCCTCACCTGTCCCGGGCAGGGGGTGTTGTGCCCGGCTTTGAGCGACTATCGACGTGGCTCGCGCGCAGAGTCGCTCAAAGGTGGGCAACACACACCCGCCCCGACAGGGCCGCGCGCGCCGCGCGGGTCAGTCCTCGGTGCCGTAGTAGCCCAGCTTGAGCAGGTCGGCGATCTCGGTGACCAGCGGCATGCGTGGGTTGGTGCGGTTGCTGAGATCCTCGAACGCCGTCATCGCCAGCGTGGGCAGCGCCTCGAGGAAGGCGGCCTCGTCCACCCCGGCCTCCCGCAGCGAGCGCGGCATGTGCAACTCTTCGAGAAGTTGGTCCACACCGGCGAACAGCCGGTTGCGGCTGTCCTCCGGGGAGTGGCCGCCGAAGATGAGCGCCCCGACCTGGGCGTACTTCTCCGGGGCGATGTAGGCCGAGTAGCCCGGCGCCGGCATGAACTTGCTCGGCAGGCTCGCGTTGTACCGCAGCACATGGGGCAGGAAGATGCCGTTGGCCCGGCCGTGCGGAATCCCGAACGCGGCACCGGTCGCGTGTGCCAGGGCATGGTTGGTGCCCACGAAAGCATTTGAGAACGCCAGCCCGGCCAGGGTCGCGGCGTTGGACATCTGGGTGCGCGCCTCGAGGTCGTCCGGGTCGCGATACGCCCGCGGTAGCGCGTCGAAGATCAGCCGGGCCGCCTGCGCGCACTGGGCGTCGGTGTAGGGCGAGGCGAAGATCGACACCGCCGCCTCCAGCGCGTGGGTGAGCGCGTCGACGCCGGTGTCGGCCGTCAGGCTCGGCGGCATCGACGATGTCAGCAGCGGGTCGACGATCGCCACCTCCGGCACCAGGCTGTAGTCCACCAGGGTCTGCTTGCGCGGCCCCATCGTGATCACCGCCGCCGGGGACACCTCCGATCCGGTGCCGGATGTCGTTGGAATGGCGATCAATTGGAGCTTGTGCCGGTCGGTGGGGTAATCGGCAACCCGCTTGCGCGGATCCAGGAAGGGCATCGTCAGCTCGTCGAGCGTCTTCTCCGGGTGCTCGTAGAACAGCCGCATCGCCTTGCCGGCGTCGAGCACCGAACCGCCGCCGACCGCGATCAGAACATCGGGCTGCACCCGCTGCAGCAGCGCCACCCCGCGCTGGATGGTCTCCTCGTCGGGCTCCGGGGTGACCTCGGTGAACGCGTGCACGTGCTTGGTCGGCAGCTTGCCGCGCAGCAATTCCACCACCCCGCGCTCGTCGGTGAGATTGTCGGTGACGATCACCACTGTCTCGCAATCCAATTCACGCAGATTGTCCAGCGCACCGGCATTGAAGAAGGTGTTGGACGGCACCCGGAACCACTGCGGCGGCGTCCGGCGCTGCGAGACGGTCTTGATGTTGAGCAGTTGGCGGTAGTTCACGTTCTCGGTGGTGCTCGACCCGCCCCACGTCCCGCAGCCCAGCGAGAACGTCGGGGTCAGGTTGTTGTACACCCCGCCGAGTGCGCCGACCGCGGTCGGTGCGTTCACCAGGATGCGGCCGGTGCGCACGGCCAGCGCGTAGGCGTCAATCACCGACTGGTCGTCGGCGTAGATCGCCGAGGTGTGCCCCAGGCCACCGTGCTCGGTCACCAGCACCGCGGCGTCGATGGCGGTCTGCACGTCGGGGGCGCGCACCAGACCCAGCACCGGCATCAGCTTCTCCTGCACCAGTGGATGTTCGGCCAGTTCATCGAGATCCGACGGCAGCGGCGCCAACAGGATCTTGGTGGCCGGCGGAACACTGAAACCTGCGCGGGCGGCCAATTCCGGGGCCTTCTGGCCGACGGCGTCCATCGAAACCTTGTCGCCACAGCCGAAGGCGAACTCGGTGATCTTGGCGGCCTCCTCCGGGCTGAGCATCCGGGCACCCATCCGCTCGAACTCGGCGACCATGGCGTCGTAGATCTCGTCGTCGATGATGCAGGTCTGTTCGGCCGGGCAGATCACCGAGGAGTCAAAGGTTTTCGAGATCAGGATGTCGACGACCGCGCCGCGGACATCGGCGGTCTTGTGGATGTAGATCGGGGCGTTGCCGGGGCCCACACTCAAGGACGGCTTGCCGGCCTGGTTGGCCAGCTTCACGATCTTCGGTCCGCCGGTGACCCAGATGAAGTCGACCTTGGGGTGGTGGAACAGATGGTGGGTGACGTCGTGGGCGGCGTCCGGAATCACCTGCAGCGCACCGGGCGGCATGCCGGCCGCCTCGGCGGCCTCGCGCAGGATCTCCACCGCACGCTCACAGCAGCGCACCGCATACGGCGAGGGACGGAACAGCACCGCATTGCGCGTCTTGGCGGCGACGATCGCCTTGAACAACACCGTCGAGGTGGGGTTGGTGACCGGCGTGAGCGCCAGCACCACGCCGATGGGCTCGGCGACGTAGACGATGTTGTGCTCGACGTCCTCGTCGATCACGCCCACCGACTTCTTATCGCGCAGGTAGTCGTGCAGGAACTCGGTGGCCACGTAGTTCTTGACGACCTTGTCCTCGAAGACGCCGAAGCCGGTCTCCTCGATCGCCAGCGCGGCCAACTCCCCGGCGGCGCGCACCCCGGCGCGGACCATCGCCTCAACGATCCGGTCGACCTGATCCTGATCGAGCTCGCGGAACTCGCGCGCCGCCGCCGCCGCGGTGTCGACCATGGCGTCGATCTCGGCGGTGCGGATGTCATCGGTCTGAATTTGCGTTGTGTTCAACGTCCCGGTCATGGCCGTGCCCTCCCAGTTTTGCGGGGATCGTATGTTCGTTCTGGCCGGGGAAAATAGGGAGTAAAGACCCTTTTGAACGGACCGAGGAGACCCAGATGCCGTCCCACCGCGCTGTACACGTGAAAGCCGCCGGCGAGCCCTTCGAACTCGTGGAGGTGGAGACGGCAACGCCGGCCCTCGGTCACGTCAGCATCGACGTCAGCGCGCGCGGGGTGTGCGGCCCCGACCACGCCTGCGTCGCCGGGGCATTCCCCAACCTGACCTGGCCGTTGACCCCCGACATGAGATCGCGGGCACGGTCGCCGAGGTGGGCGCCGGGGTAGACGGGGCTTCGCGGTCGGCGACCGGGTGGCGGTCGGCTGATTCGGCGGCAACTGCAACCATTGCGTGCATCGGTGCGACGTTCGACCCGCTGCCGATCTCCCCGGGTGATCTGCTGTTCGGCAACTTCAGTGTGATCGGGCACCCGTCTTGCACGTCGGCGGATATCGAGGACACCGTGCACTTCGCGGTGCGGTCCGGAGTGCGGGTGCGCATCGAGGAGAAACCGCTGGCCGAGGCCGCCGAGGCCTACGCCGCCATGGACGAGGGCCGGGCCCGCTACCGCATGGTGCTGACGATGTAGCTACTCGGCCGCGTCGTCGAGGTCGTCGGACTGCTCCGCCTTGTCCGGTCCGGCATCCAGCACGCTGACGTCGATCCCGTAGGGCAGGAAACGGACGCTGCGGTTGGGGTCGGTGTTGTGCTTGTTGGCCCGAAGGGCGTCGAGTTCGGTCCTGTAGACCTGCTCGACGTGAGCCTTGCCGTCGCCGTCGGCGATGTAAATGGCCCACACGCCGTCCCCGGCCTCACCGGCGGTCTCCGGTTCGGGACGGGGCTGCGGCCGCGAGCGCCGGGTGAACTCGTCGAACAGCATGCCGAGGCCGGCCCGTTCCTGGGAGCCGCTCAGGAACCGGCCGACGGCGTCGCGCAGGCCTTCGCTGGCGTCGCGCACCACGCGGTCGAATTCGTCGGGGTCGAACCCGAACGGTCCGTTGTTCTCCATACCTGACAGTGTGCGCGTAGTTTGCCGCCGCGTCGATGTTGCGCTGTTCGCGAGGAGCGAAACCTCAGCCGAACAGGCGCAGCGGCAGGTCCGCCATGGTGACGAAGCCGGGCGCCGCGTCGCACACCGCGGGGACGGCGTTGACCGCCTGCATCGCGGTCGCCACGCTGGCCGACCGCACGTGTTCGGCCAGTGGCACGTCGCGGCGGAAGCTGGCCAGCGTCATCAGATGGGCCTGCATCGATGGGGTGCCTTCGATGGTGACGGTCCAGCCGTGCTGCGGGGCGGGCCAGTGCTTCGGCTGCGGCTCACCGACCGTCCAGAGGGTCTCGACTTCCACGACGCTGGTGCCGGCACGGTGGCCGGTCCATCGCCAGTGCTGGCCGGCCACCGTTCCGGCACGCAGGGTGCGGCCACAGATGTCGCGGTCGATGCCGGCCGGGATGACCTCCAGCTCGGTGGTGACCCGATCGACGCCGAGTCCCAGCGCATCACCGAGCAACCAAACCTGTTGCTGGAAAAGCTCACTGGTGAACCTCAGCCCGTCGACGTCGGGGGTGACCTCGTCGGGCGGGCTGCCGAAGCGCATCTGGTCGAAGGTGATCTCGACGCTGTCGTAGACCGACCAGTCGGCGCGCTCCTGGACCTTGACGTGGTCGATGCTGCGCGACATCCCGGACAGCGCGATCGGCACCACGACGCCGAGGTTGCCCGGGTTCAGCCCGGTGCCGTGCAGTGAGCTGCGGCCGGCGGCGCAGGCCCGCCGCAACGCCTCGCGCGCAACGGGTTCCATTCGGGCCGGATGGAAGGCGAAGGCGGTGGTGACGAGGTTGACGCCGGAGGCCAGGATCGCGGCGGCCTCGGCGACGTCGGGATTCCGCGGGGCGTAGAGCACGGCGTCAACACCCGCGGTGTCGACGTCCTTGGCGGCCAAGACTCCGACCGGGCCGCGGCCCGTGAGGTCACCGGCGTCGCGGCCGACCTTCTCGTCGGTGTACACCTTGACGGCGGCCAGTTCGAGATCGGGATGGCCGAGGATGCCGCGAATCGCTTCCACCCCCACCGCACCGGTGCCCCACTGCACCACGCGGTAGGCCATGGCTCAGACGACCGTCAGCGGCAGCGACCGGCGTTCCTGGAACGCGAAGGTGGCTCCGCCGCTGAACTTGGTGACCTCGACCTCGGGGGCTTCCTTGGCCTCGCTGTCGGTCTTCTCGAACTCAGCGGTCCAGTCGTCGTCGGTGCCGGTGATACGCACCGCGATGTGCGGGTCGACCGCGGTGGCGATGGCCTGCAGTGGCTGGACCGACGCCGGTGAGCACAGCGAGATCCACGAGCCGTCCCGGTGTGCCGGGGAGGGGTGCACGTGCAGCCGGCCGCCCTCGATCTCGGCGACGACGTAGCCGGCCGGGTTCAGCAGCGGGTGCAGCTCGAGCACCTGGGATAGACCGTGAAAGTCGTTGGGCAGCTTGAGGGCTCGCTGGATCCGTTCGGCAGCCACACCGGCGATGCCGATGAGTTGCTTGGTGCAGATGTCAGTGGCCAGCTCGGTGTTGTCCTTGGCGCGGGCGCGTACCGCGATCCCGAACGACAGGTTGAGCAGGTGCATCTGCAGCACCACCTCGTCGGCGATGCGGACCAGCGCGGAGTGCGAGAACGCGGTGAAGTCGACGTCGGACAGCAGCGGCCCGGAGTAGTCGGCCTGCCCCTCGTCCTTCGGATCGATGGGCCCGAGTTTCCAATTCGCGGCCCTGGTCTTCGCCACGACGTCGAGCGCGGGGATGCTGCTGACCTCGGGGTAGGACTCGTCGATGATGACGGTCCACGCGCAGTGCGGCTGGCGGTCGGCGGGGGTGCGCGGCGGCCGGTGGATCGGCCGCACCTGCGCCCTGGGGTTAGTGGCGACCGCGGTGGCGTCGAAGGTCGGGTCCTCGATGTCGTGGCACATGCCCTTGACGTAGTCGGGGCCCATCGGCTCGACGTCGAGCAGGGCGCCACAGTGGTCGAGGTGAAACTCGCCGTGCCAGCGGTCGTGCACGGTGTAGCGGAAGTCCATGAACTGGGGCGGGGCGCCGATGTCGAGTTGCAGGCCCTTGAAGATGGTGATGATGTCGGTGCCCTCGTACTTCAGCGCCTTCTGCATGCGCCGGGTGTACAGCGGGCTGGAGCCGGCCCATTCCTCGATCGCGATCTGCAGCATCTCCGGCCGGCCGAACGCCTGGATGCACCACGCCATTCCGGACCGGTCGATCAGCTGACCGATCAGCAGAAGTTCGGGCACCAGGATGGCGAGTTCGGCGCGGGACAGGCGGGCATAGCGGCTGCGCGGTTGGCTCACATGCGAAACATAGTTTGCTCAATGTTATAAAGTCAACGATGTGAAGGCGCTCGGAACCCCACCCACGCGGCAGACGCGGGCGCCGCGCAAGCGGGGTGACGACACCCGGGCCCGGATCATCGACGAGACCGTGCGCTGCGTGGTCGAGGAGGGCTTCCCCGCCGCCACCGCCAAGCACGTCGCCGAGCGCGCCGGGGTGACCTGGGGGGTCATCCAATACCACTTCGGGGATCGCAACGGGCTACTGATGGCCGTCGTCGACGAGGGCGTGGCCGGGCTGCTGGAAAGCCTGGGCCGAGCCGAGGTCGGTGACCTTCCCCTGCGCGAGCGCATCGAGGTCGTCGTCGATACCGCCTTCGAGTGTTACAGCAGCCCAACGTCTTTGGCCGCATTCGAGATTCTGCGCGCGACCCGCGGCACCCACGAGCAGACCACCGCCCAGCACCTGATGGAGGTCAATGCCGCCGTCACCCAGCTGGGCCGGCTGATCTGCGACGATCCGACTGTCGCCGAAGTGATTTGGTCGTCGTTGCGCGGCATGGTGCTCGTCGAGATGATCGTCGACACCCACCTGGAGTGGGAGCGCGAACGCAAACTTCTCATCGACATGGTCACCCGCTATCTGGAGTCCCCCAGCGAACTTGCCTGACCGGCGGGGTGTCCGAGGTGTCGGCCGTCACAGCCCGTCGACGACACCGCCCGTCAGACCATGTGTGTCACCAAACTCACACAGGCAAAGTTGATTTACCTGGAATCAACCAGGACCATCGAATGGTTCTCTCGGTCGGCGATCCCGACCGGATGAACGCCAGCAGCAAACACGCCCCCGAATGATCCGGGGGTTGAAAGAGGAGTTGAGAACAAATGTCGCTCGCAGGCTTTCGCAACGATATGAAGCGGGCCATCAACCGTCGCCGTCTTCACGCACGGATCAACGCGATGCCCCCGTCAACAGTGCGGGATGAGCTCGTGGCGATCGCGCGGCGGTACGAAGACAGCCACCGCTGATCCAAACGGCAAGCCGAGGCCGACGATCCCTACGGGTCGTCGGCTTCCTTGTTTCCGCACCATCTACCGAGACAACCAGCCCCGAGCCGGGGTCTGTTGTGCTGCAATGACCGACATGGCCGACACACAAGCGATCGAGGCGATCAAACAGGTCAAGTACCGGTACCTGCGGGCGCTCGACACCAAGCACTGGGACGACTTCGCCGACACGTTGACCGAGGACATCATCGGTGACTACGGATCGTCACTGGGCGAGGAGCATCACTTCACCAACCGCAAGGACCTGGTGGACTTCATGCGCAAGTCCATGCCGGCCGGCGTGCTGACCGAACATCGGGTGACCCATCCAGAGATCAGCGTGGACGGTGACGAGGCCGAGGCCATCTGGTACCTGCAGGACCGGGTGATCGTGCCGGAGTTCAACTTCATGCTCGAGGGTGCCGCCTTCTACCGCGACCGCTACCGCAAGACCCCGGACGGCTGGAAGATCAGCAAGACCGGATACGACCGCACCTACGAGGTGACGATGTCGACCGAGGCGCTGAACTTCAAGGCAACGCCGGGCTCGGCGATCAATACCGCGATCTAGCTATTTGGCGACGGCGATCAGAGCGCCGGGCTGAAGCCAGCGGATGATCTTGACCAGGGTGTCGTCGTCCAGAGACACGCACCCGGCGGTGGGTCCGCCGTCAGTGGTGTGCACGAAGAAGGCGCCACCATTGCCGGGGACGCGGGCCTTGTTGACGCCCATCACGATCGCGTGGGCGTACTGCGGGATGTAGAGGTTCTCGGTGCCGCTGGCGGGATTGGTGTCGAACGGGCAGTCGGCCTTCTTGCAGACCTGCATGGTGTTGTAGGTCGGGCTATTCATGTCGCCGTCCCACCAGTAGTCCCGGGTGACCTGGACGTACTTCAGGCCGCCACCGGGGTTGGGCTGGGTGCCGAAGGCGAAGTCGAGGCTGAAGATGCCCATCGGGGTGGCCATCTCGCCGTCGTGGGATTGCGGCACCATGCCATTGGCGCCGACGTGAACCGGGATCGCGGTGCCCACCGGTTGCCAGCCGTTGGCGTCGCGCTGCCAGACGTCCATCTTCGCGGTCGAGCCGCCGGTACTGACCACCGAGAGCACCTGGGTGGCATTGCCGACGTTGGCCTGAAACCAGGGTGTCTCCGCTGAACTCGGCGGGGCCGTGGTCACGGCGAGGAGTGCCGCGGTGAAGGCAGCACACATCGAAAGAAAGACCCGGCGCATCGCCCCATGGTCCACGGGGCGTCTTCGCAGGGTCAAGTAAAGGTTCAGCCACGGTTTGAGCGGCTACCAGATCGGGAACGAGAAGACGGCAGGAACCCAGAACTGCAATCAAGGATGTGAAGTGCAGCGATGGGATCGTTGGCGCCCTTCGACCGCGACTGGTGAATAGCGCCCCGGCAAACACGAAGGATACGCTCGCCACGATGTCACAAGCGCCGTTCGGACCGACGCCTGCCGCACCCCCGCCATGGCCCGCGCAGCAGTCGCCAGTTCCTCGCGGCCCGTCCCGGACGCCCGTGATCACGGCGATCGTGATCGCGCTCGTGGCCGTTGCGGTGGCCGTCGGCGCTTGGCTCAAGCCGGCCCCGAAGGCAGAGGTTCCCGCGGCGAAGACCTACACCGAGCAGGAGACGGCCGACGCGAAGAAGGCTGTGTGCGACGCGTTCAAGAGGACCGAGCAGGCACTCAATGTGAATGGCCAGCGCGCCGGGAACAACCCATCACAAGACCTTGCGGTAATCGCCAACACGCGAATTGCAATTCAAGGCGCGGGCACCTACTTGCAGCAGGCGCTAAATGACGCTCCTGGGACCCCGAGTGAACTCACGACGTTAATTCGAGACCTGGCGCAGCGATACCAAGTCATGGTTCTTGATCAAATACGTGAGACGGATCAAGCCCAGCTGCAGTCTGACTACGAGGGCGCAGACGCAGTCGTGGCGCGGATCTCACCAGTGTGCAATGAGTGATCTGCCGCCCGGAGAATGGTCACCGATCCTCGTCGGCCACCAGTGGCCGAGCGTTGAATCCCAATCAATGCTCTCAATCGCGGCGATCCAGCGAGATTCCCTCGGAGCGGAGTTGGATGTCTACTCCAATACGTTGCGCTCTGCGCGCCGAGGAGTATTGGCCCTGCAGGAAGACGTCACGGCAGACAACTTACGCGACGCCTTCGGGAGCGGCGCGATGCGCGCTCGCGCAATGTCGGACAAGCAGCGAGCAATAAGCGCTAGCTACAAAGAGGCACATCAGTCGGTTGCAACGCTCCGCTCTCAGCTTTCCGAACTTGCCAACCGCGGCAACGAGGAGATTAGACAGATCCAAGCGTCCAAAGGTCCTGCCGTCTCAAAGGCAACGAGGATTGTTGAGACCGTGATCAGATCCCAAACAGATGCAAACCTAAAGGCGGCGATATGTTCCGGTGGCTTGTACGGCGCCATCCAGCGCATCTTAGATGAAAGTGGTGCCGATACCTCTGCGCGCGAGTTCTCAAAATCGAAGGGCGTCAATCTAGATCACGCATTCGGATCTGTGAATCCCGATGGTGTCCGCGAGCAAGTAACTCAGATGCTCGACAATCCCCAGGTCCAAACCTCAACGGAGACAGCAACTCAGGGGACTAACAGATACTCCACGGGTTCAATGCTGTCCGGGTCGAGTGCCATGGACCTCGCCGACACTCCGGCCCGTGCTGGTGACTCCGAGAGTCGGTTTACTACGGGAGGAATCACACCGCGACCGGTGGAAGTACCAACGCCGATCCCCTTGGTTGATGAGAGCCGATACGGAACCGGTGGAGCATCCGGCACTGGTGCGTACATCGCCCCACCTGGAATACACAGTCCTGCAGCACCCGCGGCAAGTGCGGCCGCTAGCACTCGTGGCTCAATCTCCCAACCAACTTCGACCATCCACTCAACAACCCCCAACGTTCCAACGTCCATCCCAGCCCTCTCCCCCGCAGGCCTGGCGAATGACTTCAGCGCCGGCGCGAATGCGGGCGCGCCAGTGTCGGCGGGAACCGAAGCGCTGTCGACCAATACGGCTCACGCCATCCAAGCGCAGGCGCCGGTTCACTCCCAACCCGTGTCACCCGCACCGATCGCGGCCACCAGTGGGACAACGCTGTTCGAGACCGCCCACGCAGCACACACTCCCGTCGACACCACCGCGCCGCCGACGCCCGTGCACGAGGCTCCCCAACCGATCGTCGCCGCACCTGCCGTGTCTCCTCCGCCACCCCCGATAGCTTCCGCACCCAGCGCAGCGGTACCCGCGGGCCCACTCCCGGCATATGGCGCGGATCTTCGACCCGTCGCCGCCACTGCGCCCGCCAGTCCGCCCCCGCCGATGGCCACGCCCGGCTCGGCACCCATCAGTTCAGGCACCCACGGACTGAACCAACCCGCCGTCGTCCGCCAACAGACACCGCTCGCACCAAGCGCCTCGCCCGCCGGGCTGACCGAAACCGCCGTCGCCGCAACGACCACCGGTGCAGCGGCAGGAGCGACAACCGCTCCCGCCCAGGCGCAGCGTCGCCTACAACGACTACTCGATTCCGCCGCCCGGCAGGAACCCAAATTGCGCTGGATGATCGGCGACCGCGCCGACGGCAGCACGGTTTTGGCCACCGACCTCGCCGGCGGCTGGATCCCCCCGCACGTCGAGATTCCCATCGGTGTCACGCTGTTGGCACCCAGCCGTCGAAGAGGCCCACTCGCGGTGATGCTCGGCCACACCACCCTCACCGCCACCTACTCGCCCGGCCAGTACATCGCACCCGCGGACACCGACGAACCGGTATCGACATCGATCCGCGCTCGGCGAACAACCGACGTCGATGAACTCGGCTGGGAACTCGCGCGGGCCACCAAGTGGCGGGACGGCTTACCCCGACTTGCCCACACCCTGGCGAAAGCCGCCTCCAGTGGCACCGGATACCTCGACTCCGAGATCGACCTTCTGCACAGCCACCTGCAGACCGTCACCAAGCGGGTGCTCAGTGACTATCCGAGCAACGTCGATACCGCTACTGTCGGCAACTGGCAGTTGCTGGCCAGCATCGACGCATTGGCCAGGAACGAAAGAATCTGCGCGAACTACCATTTGGCGTGGTTTCAGGCCCTGAGCCTGACGCCGAAGGGGGAGGCAGGGCGATGACCGGTGGACAGCTGAACGCCAACGCCGATCAGTACCTGCAGGCGAATGGCCTGAATATGCCGCCTCCGCTGATCACGTCGGATCCGCTGGTCACCGGGACCACTCCCATCGAGCAGCTACTCCGGGTGCTGGGGTTGGCCGCCAATGCCGGTGATCCGGGCGACAACAGCGAAAGCATCGACAGGCACGCCGAGCGGGATCTGAAGACCGCAGAGGCGGCGGCCAAGTTCCCCGCCCAGGACGAAGAAGCCGCCGCGGAGATGGCGGGCGTCGCCGGTCAGGGCGATACCGCGCAGATGGCTCAGCAGCTTCCGCAGATGGCCTCGGGCATCGCCGGGGCACTGGCCGGGGCAATCGGCGGTGCCCTGCAACCATTGGCTCAGATTTCCCCAGCAGGTTGCCCAAGGCGCCCAGCAGGCCATGCAGACCGGAATGGGCCTGATGCAGCAGACCGACGGCAGCGCCGGCCAGTTCGACGACGCCGGTCTTCTGGATGCCCCGCTGGACGAATTCGGCTCGGACACAGGCGCTCTGGAGAGCGGCTTCGGGGGCGGCGGTCTTGGCGAAGGCGGCGAGGGCGGCGGCGGCACCACGCCGACTGCCATACTGGGTCCGCCACCGGTGCCTTCGGCCTGCACGTACCCATCCTCGGCTCCGGTCATGCCGACACCGCCGCCAAGCACTGCAACGCCGGCCGCGACCGCGAGCCCCGGCATGTCCGGCATGCCGATGGTGCCTCCGGGCGCCATGCACGGCGCAGGTGGTACCGATAAAGACGTCAAGGCCGACACCAAGCGGGTGTCGGTTCCGCCGGTCAAGAACGGTGCGCCGGTGCAGGGCCGGATCACCGCCCCGCCCCCGCTGCCGAATGTCACCAAACTCGTTGCGGGCAAGCCGGTCGCCACCAGGCGCATCGTCGCGCCGGGCAGCGCGCCCGGTGATCGGGACGCCGACGACGCCGGGCGCTCCTGAGCATCCCGGCCCCGCGATCACTTCGGGCCGCCGACCGATGCCGCGGTCGGGCTAGGTTGGTTCTATGACTGCGCGAAATCTCCTCGGCGGACGCGGCATCCGTCAGATCACCAGCGGACTGGGAACCCTGGACCGCGAGGTGTTCGAAGCCGTCGCCGAATCGCCCAGCGTGCTGCTCGACAGGAGTATGCCCGTTCTCACCCGCGCGGCCGACCACTCGAAGCTGTGGTTCGCGATCGCCGCCGCCCTGGTGGCCACCGGATCTCCCTCGGCCCGGCGCGGTGCCAGCCGCGGTGTCGCCACCCTCGCCGTCACCAGCCTGGTCACCAACCAGCTCGCCAAACGGGTCTGGAAGCGGGCGCGGCCCAATCGCACCCTGGTTCCGCTGCCGCGCCGGCTCCGGCGCGTGCCGACCTCGAATTCCCTTCCCTCCGGCCATTCGGCGAGTGCGGCCGCCTTCGCCGTCGGCGTGGGACTGGAGAACCCCCCGATCGGCTTGGGCCTTGCGCTGTTGGCGGGGCTGGTCGGCCTGTCCCGGGTCGCCACGGGCGCGCACTACCCCGGCGACGTCTTTGCCGGCTTCGGCATCGGGGCGGCCATCGCGGTGCTCGGTGGGCGCCTGGTTCCGCCCATCGTGCCCGCCAAGCTGCCGTCCAACGAACCGCTGATCGTCGAAACCCCGCAGCGCCCCGACGGCGACGGTGTGGTGCTGGTGGTCAACCCCGCATCGGGCAGCGGCAACGGCGCCCGGGTCATCGAGGAGGCGCGGGAGAAACTGCCGAAACTGGAGGTCGTCGAACTCGCCGAGGACGACGATCCACAGGCCGCGTTCCGGGCCGCGGCGCAGCGGGCCGAGGTGCTCGCCGTCGGCGGCGGTGACGGCACCGTGTCGTGCGCGGCCGCGGTCGCCGTGGAGACCGGGGTGCCACTGGCCGTGTTTCCCGCCGGCACCTTCAACCACTTCGCCAAGGACATCGGCTGCGACGCCGTCGATCGCACCGTGACCGCGATCCGCACCGGCAGCGTGGCGTGCGTGGATCTGGTCTGCCTCAACGACGAGGACACAGTGATCAACACCGCGAGCATCGGGGCCTACCCTGCGTTCGTGCGCACCCGCGAGAAGCTGGAGCACAAGATAGGCAAGCCCCTCGCCGGGTTGTACGCGATGGTCCACACCCTGCGTCGCGAGAAGCCGGTACGAATCCGCTACGACAACAAGACCCTTCAGACCTCCATGTTCTTCCTGGGCAACTCCATCTACCTGCCGTCGGGATTCGCACCCGCCCGCCGGACCCGCATGGACGACGGACTCATCGACGTCCGGATCCTCGAGACCGGTCGACGGTTCAGCAAGCTCCGGATCATGAGCGCGCTGATGTTGGGGCGGCTGGAGCGCAGTCCGCTCTACCACGAGGTGCAGGCGCCCGAGTTCGAGTTCGAATCCGTCGACGGCCCAACGCCGATCGCGCGTGACGGCGAGGTGGGCACCACATGCGAGCGCGCCAGTTTCAGGGCACGGTATCGAGTTCTGCCAGTTTTTCGGCCGTTGAAGTGAAAGGCCGCGGCGGCACCAGGCGCATGCACAGCAGGTAGTAGAGGTAGCCCAGCGCCCACCCCGCGACAACGTCGGTCGGATGGTGGACATTGAGGATCACCCGCGCCAGCCCGACGAGGAAGACCAGCGCGGCGGCCGCGACAACGACGGGCCGGCGCAGGTGCGCCGGCACCACCGACCACAGCGCGGTGAGCAACGACAACACCCCGACCATGGCACCGAGGGCGTGCCCCGAGGGGAACGACGTGGACATCGCGTCGGCCAGAGCCGACGACGGTCGCGGCCGGTTGCTCAACGACTTGCCGGCCTCGGTGATCAGACCCATCAACTCCACGCTGACGAACAGGAACAGCGCAGTGGCGAGGTTGCGCCGCGCCACAGCCACCACGATCAACCCGAACGCGACGATCCGAAAGACGGTGGGTCCGAAAACAACGCAGAAGAGGTCCCAGAATCGGACCCATCCGGGATGCGCCAGTCCAATGTCGTGAAAAGTGCGCAAGAACCAGTCGTCGATCACCGCCAGGACGGCCCAGTTGTGGGCGAAACCGATCCACATCAGGGCATAGACCAAGGCCGCTGCCACGGCGCCCGCGATCAGCCGGCCGCTTCTCGATGCCACCCCATTAGCAGTACCACGCCAATCTGGCAGTCGCCCCGGCCACCTTCGGGTCTAGGCGGACTCCGCCGCGTCAGTTCGGGCGAACCGGCGCCGGTAGTCCGACGGCGTCACACCGACCATCCTGCGGAAGTGGTGGCGGAGCAGGGTGGCGTTGCCGAAGCCCACCCGTTCGGCGATGCGGTCGACATCCAGATCGGTCTCCTCGAGCAACCGCCGCGCGTACAGCACCCGCTGGTCGGTGACCCACTGCATCGGTGTGGTGCCGGTCTCCTCGACGAACCGTCGCGCGAACGTACGGGCCGACATGTTCGCCCGGTGCGCCAGCCGGGCGACGGTGTGCGGTTTGCCGAGATTTGCGAGGATCCAATCGAGTTGCGGGGCAAAGCCTTCCGAACATCGAGCCGGGATGGGTTGTTCGATGTACTGGCGCTGGCCGCCGTCGCGCTGCGGCGGGACCACCATGCGGCGGGCGATGATGTTCGTCACCGCGCTGCCCAGCTCGCGCCGCACCAGGTGTAGGCAGGCGTCGATACCGGCGGCGGTGCCGGCGCTGGTGATCAGGTCGCCGTCGTCGACGAACAGGACGTTGCGGTCCACCATCGCGCTGGGATAGAGCCGGGCGAGCTCGTCGGCGTGCATCCAGTGCGTGGTGCAGCGGCGGCCGTCGAGCAGCCCGGCGGCGCCGGCGACGAACGCCCCGGAACACACGGTCAGGATGGTCGACCCGGAGGCGGCCGCCCGGCGCAGCGCGTCGAGGGCCTCGGGCAGATACGACTCGGGCGGACCGGAGATCGCCGGCACGGCCAC
This sequence comes from uncultured Mycobacterium sp., assembly GCA_964535335.1. Lineage (GTDB taxonomy): Bacteria > Actinomycetota > Actinomycetes > Mycobacteriales > Mycobacteriaceae > Mycobacterium. The sequence goes on along the minus strand of CAZHUU010000039.1, from coordinate 6,885 downwards.
CAGGTCGGCGCCGAGCAGATCGTCGAGCCCGTGGTCGGGGACCAGCTGCGCCCCGACACTGGTGGTCAGCGGCCGGCCCGGCTGCGGGCCGCAGACCTTGAAATCGAAATTCGGCACCCCGTCGTTGGAACGGTCGATGCCGAACACCTCGCAGAGGACGCCGAACTCGAACACCGCGAGGTTGTCCAGGACGAGCACGGAAACCGTCTCGAGGCTCATGGCAGGATTTTAGCGCAGGTGGTCAGTGCTGCCACTAGTGGCTGGATATTTTCTGCCGAATGATTGCTGCCATGACCGCTTTGATCACTTTCCTGCTGTTGAGCGTCATCCTGGTGGCCCCGTTCGGGGTGGTCGCCGCAATCGCGGCGGTGTCTTACCGGGACGGGACCCTGCGTCTGAGTCTGCACCAGTTCACCCCCCGGGCGCCGATGGTCGGCTACCTCTACGACGACGAGCGCGACGCCGACGCCCGCCGGGTCGGCCACGACTGCGACGCCATCCGGGCCCGGTTCGAACAGCACCCGGTGTGGCCCTCGTCAGGGGCGCTCGGGGAGCGACGCTAGAAACGCCTCGACCGCGGACCGGTAACTCTCGGCCGCATCGTCGTGGAGCAGATGACCGGCGCCCGGCACGTCCAGGAAGACCGCCCGATCGCCCGCCAGCTGCTGCATCCGGCGCATCTGGCCGGGCGGGGTCACCGAGTCACCGGCCTCGATGAGCAGCGCCGGCGCCCGCCCCGCCTGCCACTGCTGCCAATAGTCCCGCGTGCCCCACTCGGCGGCGATCTCGATCCACCTCGCCGGCTTGCCGTGCAGCCGCCAACCGGTGGAGGTTCGGTCGAACGCCTCCAGGAAGTAGCGGCCCGCCACCGGCCCGAACTCGTCGATGACGGCTTGCGCGGAGCCGAACTCCACCGGCAAGGCGTGCAGCCAGGGCTCCCACGGGCCGGTGGTCCGCCCGACGAAGTCCGGTGCCATGTCCTCGACCACCAGGCCCTGCACCAACTCCGGGTGCTCGGCGGCCAGACACCACGAGTGCAGCCCACCCATCGAGTGGCCGATCAGCACCGCCGGTCGGCGCAGGGTCGCCACCGCATCGGCGAGGTCGGCGACGAACCGTTCGGTGCTGACCGGAGCCGCGTCTTCGACGTCGTAACCGCGGTGCCAGGGCGCGTCATAGGTGTGCACGGCACCGATCTGCGACAGCCATGCCACCTGCCGCGACCAGGTGCTGCCGCGGCCCATCAACCCGTGCACCAGCACCAGCGGACGGCCGCTCCCACCGCGGTGGGTCAGCGCTTCGGCGGTCACCGGTTCATCTTGCGCTGTGCGTCACCGCCCTTGGCGGGCGCGGTAGCCTTGCGCCATGACCGTGGTGAAGATCAACGCTATCGAGGTACCGCCCGGCGCAGGCCCCGAGCTGGAGAAGCGGTTCGCCAACCGCGCACATGCCGTCGACAACCAGCCCGGGTTCCTGGGATTCCAGCTGTTGCGACCGGTCAAGGGCGAGGATCGCTACTTCGTCGTCACCCAGTGGGAGACCGAGGAGGCGTTCCAGGCCTGGGCGACCGGCCCGGCCGTGCACGCACATGCCGGGGAGCGGGCCAACCCGGTCGCCACCGGTGCCCATCTGCTCGAGTTCGAGGTTGTGTTGGACGTTGCCGGGCACGGCGACAAGGCCTAGCGCGCGCCGGGCGCGCCGCAGCGCGGTGGCACTCGCCGCCGCGATCACCGCCGTCGCCACCCTGGCGAGCGGCTGCGCACCGGCACCCGCTCCCCCGGCCAACGCCGGGGCGGGCGTGCGGATCGACACCAACACCCCGCAGGGCGTCCGGGCCAAGCAGGTCATGGACATGCTGAACTCCGACTGGCCCATCGGGCCGGTCAGCGTCAAGACACTGGCCGCCCCGGACATGGTGGACCCGGTGGCCACCACGATGGACTCGTTGTGGTGGGACCGCCCCTACACACTGGCCGGGGTGGACATCGGCGCCGGCGTTGCCACCCTGCACCTGCTGACCTCCTACGGGGCAAGGCAGGACATCGAACTGCACACCAACGACCAGACGATGGTCAGTCGCTTCGAGGTGACCACCGAGAAGCCGGCGATCACCTCGTGGGCGGACGTCGACGCCGCTTTGAGCCGGACCGGGGCCCGCTACTCCTATCAGGTGTCGAAGGTCAATGACGGCCGATGCGAGAAGGTGGCGGGCACCAATACCTCCCAATCCCTGCCGCTGGCATCGATTTTCAAGACGTACGTGCTGTTCGCGGTGGAGCAGGCCGTACGGGCCGGGACGCTCAGGTGGGACGACAAGCTCACCATCACCACCGAGGGTAAGAAGCTCGGCTCGTCGGGCTTCGACAAGCTTCCGCCCGGTTCACAGATCACCGTCCGTGAGGCCGCCGGAAAGATGATCGCCACCAGCGACAACATGGCGACTGACATGCTGATCGGGCGCGTCGGCACCCGCGCCGTCGAGCAGGCGCTGGCCGGCGCCGGGCACCACGATCCGGGAAGCATGACACCGTTCCCCACCATGCGCGAGATCTTCGCGGTCGGCTGGGGCAATCCCGACGTGCGCCAGCAGTGGAAGACCGCGGACTCGGCTCAGCGCCGTGCCGTCCTGCTGAAGGAGGCGAATTCCCGCCCCTACGAGCCGGATCCGCAACGCACCCACGCACCCGGATCGGCCTACGGCGCCGAGTGGTACGGCAGCGCCGAGGACATCTGCCGCGTGCATGCGGCGCTTCAGCACAACGCGGTCGGCGCCGCCGCCCCGGTCCGCGACATCATGTCCGAGATACCGGGCATCGACCTCGACCGGAGCGAGTGGCCTTATATCGGGGCCAAGGCCGGAAACCTGCCCGGGGACCTGACGTTCAGCTGGTACGCCGAGGATCGCACCGGACAGGCGTGGGTGGTGAGCTTCCAGCTCAACTGGCCGCGCTACCACAGCCCCAACGCGGGCGGCTGGGTGATGACCATCATCAAGCAGGTTTTCGCGATGCTGCCCCGCTACCGCTGATCGGTCCCCGACCGCAACGTCCACACCTGGCCGCGGAAGTGCAGCACGATGCGACTGGCCGGCGCGATATCGATGCGCCAGAACGACTTCGGCGGCGCGTCGAGCACCACCAGCATCGCCGCGCGGATCACCGCCGGGTGGGTCACGGCCACCAACCGTCGCGGCTCCTGACTCACCGCGGCCAGCCAGCCGCGGACCCGCTCGATCAGGGCGACGACGGACTCCCCGCCGTGCGGCGCCCGGTTCGGTTCGGTGAGCCACAGGGCCAGCTCGGCCGGCTGGACACCGCCGAGCACCTCACCGCGCCAGCGACCGCAGTCGAGGTCGGCCAGCCGCTGATCCACCTGTGCGCTCAGGCCCAGCAACTCGGCGGTCTGCCGGGTCCGCTTCTCCGGCCCACTCCACGCGGCGTCGACCAGACCCAGGTCGACCGTGGCGTCAACCTGACGTTGCCCCAAGGCATTCAGCGACTCGTCGACGGGGAACCGTCCGGCTGCCATGGCGTCGGTCATGGCGTGGGCGACCAAGGTCAGCCGGACGACGTGGCTCACGCCGGGAGACGGGACCGCGTGGCAGTGTCGAGGAGTCGGCGCATCAGTTCGGCGAACACCAGACCGATGGTCACCCACATCACGACCTGGGTGCCAAGGGAGTACAGCCGGAAGTCGTAGAGCACATCGGCCGGGAACATCTCCGGCGTCTCGTCAACGGTGGGCAGCAGGGCCATCGCGATGCCGATGGCCACGACATAGGCTCCGGCCGCGGCAACCGTTGCGTTCCAGGCGCCGAGCCGTGCGCTCAGCCGGCGGCCCAGATAGACCGCGGCGACCAGCAGCGCCGCCGCGATCGCGACCATCAACAGGTAGAGCAGAGTGCGCTGCCGGAGCGTCTCCTCCAGGCTGGCGGCCGGCGGGTTGGGCGGGTACTTCAACGCCGGAATCACGAACGCGCACAACAGCATCGCCGCGGACAGCAGAGCTGCCAGTGAACGCCCCGTCATCCCGCCGACCCGGCCGTGGGCGATGCAGAACACCACCGCCAGCAGCGCCCCCATCGCCGTCGCGAAGACCAGCAACCCGAATCCCATGCCGATGTTGGCCTGCACGCCGCGCGAGAACAGCTCGACCCCGTGCTCGTGGGCGCCATGACCACCGTGGTCGTGCATCTCGGCCGTCGTGTCCTCGAAGGCGATGGCCCGGTCGATCACCGGCTCGAGGAACACCCGGGCGAACAGGAAGGCGACTACGCCACCGAGCGCGCCGGCCAGCAGGCCGCGCGCGATGATCCGCGCTTCCACAGCGCGGTCAGTGGCAGGGGAAGCCGAGGAGGTGACGCGCGTCGTGCAGGAACTCGTGCACGTGCATATCGTCACCGAACACCGAGGTCGCGCCCTGATCCAATCCCACGAAGTAGAGCGCCAGCAGCGCCAGGAACGCGGTGACCGTAAGCCACACCACCGCCTTGGTGGCGGAGAGGTCGACCGGCCGGATGCCCGTGCGGGCCTCGGGAGCTGTCATGGTGTGTCCTTTCCCGGAGTGCCGCGTCCGGAGATCGAAGCCGTGACGAGTGTCGGGTCTGACTTTCACAGTGGCGCGACCGTTCTGGAGTCTCACCAGATTCCTCGACTCGTCGTGGGGTACCGATGGATCCTAACCCCTTTTGGGGTCAGGTGGCCCCGTACCCCAACTGCTGGGCGGTGTACTTGGCGGCGTCGGTCAGCGGCACCGCCTGCACGGCTGTCCCGTAGGCACAGATCTCGGTCCACACGTCACCGAGTTCGGTGGTGTCGAAGCGCATGCCGATGATCGCGTTGCCGCCTCGGCCTGCGGCCTCGCTCATCAGCCGGTTCATCGCCTCGTTGCGGCTCTCCGCGAGGTTCTTGGTCATGCCCTGCAGTTCACCGCCGAACATGCTCTTGAAGCCGGCACCCATCTGGGCGAAGGCATTCCGCGATCGGACCGTCAGCCCGAACACCTCACCGCATACCCGCTGGATCTCCCAGCCGGGGATGTCATTCGTGGTCACAACCAGCACGGCCAAAGCCTTCCTCGTATGCGAAACGGGCGGTTACCCGCTTAAGGTAACCGCCCGTCTCGATCGAGTCGGCGACTTTTACTCGCTGGCTGTGCCCGCGCTCGCCAGATCCGGCTCGGCCGTCTCCGGTCGCTTGGGCCCACCGGTGAAGGTGAACACCGCGTCCTCGCCGCTGCCCTCGCCGTCCCAGTTGTCGACGTCGACGGTGACGAGCTGGCCGGGGCCGACCTCCTCGAAGAGGATCTTCTCGCTCAAAGCGTCCTCGATCTCGCGCTGGATGGTCCGGCGCAGCGGCCGCGCACCGAGGACCGGATCGAAGCCGCGCTTGGCCAACAGGGCCTTGGCCTTGTCGGTCAGCTCCATCTCCATGTCCTTGGTCTTGAGCTGCTTGGACACCCGATTCACCATCAGGTCGACCATGCGGATGATCTCGTCGCGAGTCAGCTGGTGGAAGACGATGATGTCGTCGATGCGGTTGAGGAACTCGGGGCGGAAGTGCTTCTTCAGCTCGTCGTTGACCTTCTGCTTCATCCGCTCGTAGTTGTTCTCGCCGCCGCCCTGGGTGAACCCGAGCCCGACCGCCTTGGAGATATCGGAGGTGCCCAGGTTGCTGGTGAAGATCAGCACGGTGTTCTTGAAGTCGACCGTGCGGCCCTGGCCGTCGGTGAGACGTCCGTCCTCGAGGACCTGCAACAGGGTGTTGTAGATCTCCTGGTGGGCCTTCTCGATCTCGTCGAACAGCACCACCGAGAACGGCTTGCGCCGCACCTTCTCGGTGAGCTGGCCGCCCTCCTCGTAGCCGACGTACCCGGGGGGCGCGCCGAACAGTCGGGAGGCGGTGAAGCGGTCGTGGAACTCGCCCATGTCGATCTGGATGAGCGCGTCGTCGTCGCCGAAGAGGAACTCCGCCAGCGCCTTGGACAGCTCGGTCTTACCGACACCGGACGGTCCGGCGAAGATGAACGAACCGGAGGGTCGCTTGGGGTCCTTGAGCCCGGCACGGGTGCGGCGGATGGCCTTCGAGACAGCCTTGACGGCGTCCTCCTGGCCGATGATCCGCTTGTGCAGCTCGTCCTCCATGCGCAGCAGCCGAGTGGTCTCCTCCTCGGTCAGCTTGAACACCGGGATACCGGTCCAGTTCCCCAGCACCTCGGCGATCTGCTCGTCGTCGACCTCGGAGACGACGTCGAGATCGCCTGAGCGCCATTGCTTCTCGCGCTCGGCGCGTTGTGCGACGAGTTGCTTCTCCCGATCGCGGAGTGATGCGGCCTTCTCGAAATCCTGCGCGTCGATGGCCGATTCCTTCTCCCGGCGGGCATCAGCGATCTTCTCGTCGAACTCGCGCAGGTCCGGCGGAGCGGTCATCCGGCGGATCCGCATCCGGGCGCCGGCCTCGTCGATCAGGTCGATCGCCTTGTCCGGGAGGAACCGGTCGTTGATGTAGCGGTCGGCCAGGGTGGCCGCGGCCACCACGGCGGCATCGGTGATCGACACCCGGTGGTGCGCCTCGTAGCGGTCGCGCAGGCCCTTGAGGATCTCGATGGTGTGCGCGAGCGTGGGCTCGCCCACCTGGACCGGCTGGAAGCGGCGCTCCAGGGCGGCATCCTTTTCGATGTACTTGCGGTACTCGTCGAGGGTGGTGGCACCGATGGTCTGCAGCTCACCGCGGGCCAGTTTGGGCTTGAGGATGGACGCCGCGTCGATGGCGCCCTCGGCAGCCCCCGCGCCGACGAGCGTGTGCAACTCGTCGATGAACAGGATGATGTCCCCGCGGGTGTTGATCTCCTTGAGCACCTTCTTCAGGCGCTCCTCGAAGTCACCGC
>CAZHUU010000038.1:11119-34480 GCA_964535335.1 uncultured Mycobacterium sp. | reverse complement strand
CACAGCCGCACGCGTCGAACGATCCGCTGGCCGATGGCCGGTTGCAGCGCAACGAGCGCGGCGAACCCGTGCGCGCGCTGCAGCAGGACCTCGCGACCCTCGGCGTGCAGTTCCACGACAACCAGGGCCGGCCGATCGGGCCGACCGGCTTCTATGGCGCGCAGACCGAAGCCGCGGTCCGCGATTTCCAGACCGGCCACCAACTGCCGCCCACCGGCATCGCCGACGACGCCACCCGCCAGGCCATCGGCACCGCCGCGCGCGAACGCGCGCAGGCGCAGCCGACGCCGGCCGATCCGGCGGCGCAACCGCAGCAGGCGCAGCCGCAACCCGCGCAGCCGCAACCGCAACAGGCCGATCCGGCGCAGCCGCAGCAGGCCCAGCCGCAGCAGCCGCAGGCGCAGCCGACCCCGGCGCAGCCCGCGCAGGGCACCCACACGTTCGACGAAACGATGCGCACCATGCTGCCGACGCAGGCCGGCACCGATCCGCACATCACCAGCCATTTCGGCCAGCGCATGCTCAACGGCCACCCCGACAACCACGGGGGCGTCGACTTCAACTACACCGGCGGCCAGAACGGGCGGAACCTCGAACATCCGGTCGTGCGCTCGCCGGTCAGCGGCACGGTCGAGTACGGCGACGGCCAGGGCCAGTACGGCACCGTGAAGATCCGCGACGACCAGGGCAATCTCCACGAGATCCTGCACATGGACTCGCGCTCGGTGCGCGTGACCAACCCGCCGACGCGGGTCGAGGCCGGCGATCCCATCGGCACGATGGGCGGCCGCGGTCCCGACGGCCCGAGCCAGTACGCCCAGCACGTCCACTACCAGATCCGCGACCCGCAGGGCCAGCTGACCGATCCCGAAGCGTTCTGGAACGGTCGCCAGCGCACGCAGGGCCAGGCCCAGCCGACCCCGGCGCAGCCGGACGCCCATCCGCAGGCCGCCCAGCCCGCGCATCCGCAGGCCGCGCCCGCGCAGACGCCCTCGCCGGCGCAGCCCCAGCCCGCGCACGCGGACCCGCACCCGCGGGTCGGCCTGGATGTTGCGAACGTACTGAGAGCGCTCACCGAACTCCGATACCAGCCAGAACCGGCCGTCCTCGAGACGGCCGCCCACCGGGGTGCGGCGCAGCTGACCGGACTTGCGCCCCGTCGTCTCCAGCAGGGTCTGTACGGGAACCAGCCGCATCACCGGATTGGCGAGGTGTCTTTGGACCAGGGTGACGACGCGCTGACGAGAGGTCGGGGCCATGGCCCGATTCTGTCAGGTCGCCGATCAGGATGCCGCGGCCTGCAGTTCGCGCAGTTCGGCGGTCACCAGTTCGTGCAGCGGGCCGGCGGAGCCGGCCTCGACGCGCAGTTCGGTGATGGCACCGGCGAAGTCGGCGGCGTAGAGGCGCGCGCCGTCCGGGCCGGCGGCCAGGCAGGACAGCTGACCACCGATGACAACGCTGTCGACGACCTCGTGGGTCGTGGTGCACAGCACGACGATCTGGTCGCGGTCGACGATGAACGCCGCATCGCTGCCGTGGCCCAACACCAGCTGAGTCGGCAGTCCCCCGAGGGCGACGGTGTCGACCACCCGGGCCGCCGCGACGTCGACGACATGGACGACACCGCCGAGTTCGGTGTCCCGGCCGGTCACGAAGACCTTGCGGCCACGCGGATGCACGGCGATGTCACCGACCGATTCGCCCAGGGCCACGATGCGTTGCACCGAGCCGCTGCGGGTGTCGACGATCGCGAGCGAACCGCCGGCCGGAGTGGTCACGGCCGCGAACAGCCGGGTGCCGTCGGCGCTGACCCGGACCGCGTCCACCGACGCACCGGGCACGGCCGAGACCTCGATGACCACGGTGGCGCCGGTCTCGACGTCGATGGCGGCGATGTCGACGACGTCGTCGCCGTTACGGCCGACGTAGAGCACGTCACCGGCCGGGCTGACCGCGATGCCCGCGGCAGTCTCGTCGATGAGGATGGCGGCCAGCGCCCGTCCCGTCGTGGTGTCGATCGCCACGAGTGCGTCGTCGGAGTCGGATGCCGAGCTGACGTAGGCTCGGTCGGCGGCGGTCACGCGGGACGGCTCGGGGACGTCGGTGATCGTGGCGGTCACGGCCATGGTCGCGGTGTCGATGATCGAGACGACGTCATCGCCGTAATGCGCGGCGATCAGCCGGCTGCCGTCGGAACTGACGGCCAGATCACTGATCGGCCCGCACGTGCCGGCCATCGCACCACCGATCACCAGCGCGGGCGCGGCGATCGGCTCGGTGCGCACGTCCAGTTCCGTGGTGCGCAGCGGCTGCGGCAGCAGTTCGCCGACAGGGGAACGACGGATCGTGGGCAGCGTCGACACCCACAGCGCGTGGGCTGCGGCGACGCGTTCGGCCACCGCGACGCCACCGGTACGGCCGGTGTCCTCGGTGATGCCCGTGTTGTTTGCCATGATCGTTGTACCTCCGCCGGCCGGAAACGGACCGGACTGTCTGGTGAGCATTTCTCGACACCGAACGGCGCCGTTCTGCAAAGAGTCTACCGAGGAAATTAGCGGTGAATTGACTGCTGTTGAGCGCCAATTCACATCCGCCCCTGCCGTCTCAGCCGTCGCTAAGGTAGGGATTGTTATCACGCCGTTGCGCTGCCCCGACAGCGAATTCAGATACCGCGCCGGCCTGCGCCTACGCCCAATAGGCAATTGCTCGAACAAGGCCGCCGAGAAACGGCTTGGCTGAGAATTTCTTACCCACCTCGGCGCAAAAGCGGTGCAAATCACAATGGCTCAGTCGTGTCTAAATTTATAAGGAGTTGTCTTAAGATTGGGCGTGGTCGCCGGCTTCGACTGGGCAGCGCGCCCTGGGCCGGCGGGGGCAATCGGTACAAAGTTCGCTGCCACGCGCGATCCGCGGCAAACCGCCCAAACGGCGCGACAACTCGCCGCCGTCGCGCCATAGTCAGCTCATGGAGCGCACACGATGACTGCGGAAGACGATCCGGAGAAACGCATTCGGGACTTGGAGCGCGGGCTGAACGACGCCGCCCGGGCCAGCGAGTTGGGTACGAGTGGCCAACCCGGTGTGTACCCGCCGCCGGTCCCGCCGCCGGGGCCACCGCCCGGCGGGTATCCCCCGCCGCCGGGCTACTACGGCGCCCCTCCGCCGCCGCCACCGCCGTTCTACGGTGAACCGCCGAAGAGTTCGGCCGGCATGCGAGTGGGCTGGATCCTGCTCGGATTGCTCGTCCTCGGTCTGGTGGTCGCGGGTGGCGCGCTGGTTGCGAGCAACCTCGTCTCACGCCCGCACTCACCGTCCGCGACACCGACCACGCCCGGAATGTCCGGCGGCGGTGGGCCGTTCACCCCGCCTACCCGCCGCACCAGCGCCGCCCCGACCTCCACCGAGCCGACGACGTCCGAGCCGACCGGTTCGGTCCCGACGAGCGCGGCGACGGTCTCCACCGCGCCGCCTGGCGGCAGCATCAGCGTTTCCGGGGTCGAGGAGAACAGGACGATCGCCTGCAACGACAGCACCGTCACCGTCAGCGGGGTGGACAACACCGTCGTACTGACCGGGCACTGCACCCGGGTCGACGTGTCGGGTGTGCGGAACGTCGTGACGGTCGACGCCGTCGACTCCATCGTCGCGTCCGGTATGAACAACCGGATCACGTATCGCTCGGGCTCGCCCGAGGTGGACAAGTCCGGTCTCGACAACAGCGTCCAGCGCGGCTAAGCCTCAAGCCACCCGCGCGCCGCCGCCGATCGCGATGACGTGCGCCGGTGATACCGGCATGCGTTGCGGCAGGCTGACTTTCAGCAGCCCACCGTCGACCCGCCAGTCCACTGGCTCGGGCAGGCCCAGCACCCGCACGCCGCTCACATCGGTCGCATCCAGGCCCCGGATGCCGACCTCCCGGGTCGGCAGGTCGAGCAGGATGGCGTACACCGCGTCGCCGCGCCGGGTGAAGCGGACGCCGGCGCCGTCGGTGGTCGTGGCACTCGCGATCTCCCAGGGTCGCGTCGCGTAGATCGCCTCACCGTTCACCCGCAACCAGTCGCCCAGTTCGCGCAGCGGTGCGCGCTGCTGCTCGGGAAGCCGGCCATGCTCGTCCGGACCGACACCGATGAGCAGATTGCCGTTCTTGGCGACGATGTCGGCGAAGGACCGCACCAGTGCGGTGCCGGTGACGATGTCCTCTGGGCGCTCGTTGCGGTTGGCCCCGAAGGAGTGACCGACGCCGCGGGTGGACTCCCACTTCTTGGTCTGGATCTCCTCGAAGGCAGCATATTCCGGGGTTCGAATATCGAAATGGTGGTTGGTGGGGAATGTCAGCGACTTGTGCCGGTCGGGAACCAGTGGCCAGAGTCGTTGCACGGCAAGCCCGGCCAGCCGGGAAATCGCATCGGTCACCGGGCCACGATGCCCGGGGGGCTCAACCCACCGGTCGTTGATGACCCCGTCGGGCACGGCGTTGTAGTACGCGGCGAACAAGGCGGGGAGGTCACCCGTTGCGGGCCAGCAGATGTCATTCCAGAGCAGCGACGGCTGGTAGCGGTCGATGAGTTCCTCGACGTGCGCGGTGGCGTAGTGCACGTAGTCGGGCGAGTGGGGCACGGCGAGGAAGCTGTCGGCCAGACTCTTCACCAGCGCATCGTTGTACGGCCAGTCGTAGCCGCCCGAGTAGTACAGACCCATGCGGAGGCCGGCGTCGAGTACGGCGCGGCGCAGGTCGCCTACGATGTCCCGGCGCGCGTGATAGCGGCCCTTGCGGGGATGTGGAATGCCGGTGGGCCACAGGCAGAACCCGTCGTGGTGTTTGGTGGTGAGCACCACGTAGCCCGCCCCGGCGTCACGGCAGACGGCCGCGATCGCGTCCATGTCGGCTTCGGCGGTCCCGTCGTCGAAGGCGGGAATGAAGTCGTCGTAAGTCGCGTCCGGGCCGTAGGTCTCCCGCTGATGGTGCCAGGTCGGGCTGCCCGTCAGCCGGCTGGTGTTGAGATACCACTCCGCATAAGGGTTGTCCCGCAACATCTCCGCGGGACCCTTCTCCTTCAGCAGCTGCTGGATATCGGGCACCTGAGGAGCCCAGCCGGGTACCGAGTACAGCCCCCAGTGCAGGAAGACCCCGAGTTTGGCGTCGTCATACCACTGCGGGAGCGGGTGTGCGCCAACGGATTCCCAGGTGGGCTGGTATGGCAGGTCGGCGCTTTTCTAGGCGACGAGCTCGAGGTGCCGACGGCCGCGACGCGCCTTGGGCTGGGCCGGGACCGCGGCGGTCTTCTTCGCGCTGACCGCGACGAAGGAGCCCGTCCGGACTATGCCCAGCGGGCCGGTCGGAGCGAACCGCATGATGCCCGTCATCTCCATGGCGAAGCCGAACTTGGCCTGGCGGTGTCCCATCTTGACGCCGGTGGCGAAGAACACCAGCAGTCCGGCGAGGCCCGGCAGTGCGGCCAGCGCCAGTTCGGCCAGTGAGAGCGTACGGAGCGCGTCACGCAGTGCCTGCGCGATCTGGTGCGGAAGATTCGCCAGCGGGTTACCGCTCGACGCCGGGATGGTGGCCTGCGGCGGTGAGACCTCGAGGCCGAACGGCGCCGACAGCATCTGGGGGGTCAGCGCGGGCACCGAGCCGGGCAGCTGTCCGGCCGCCGGCATCACCGCGGGCGCCATCACTGCGGGCGCCACCATGGCGATCGCCGTGGTCCATGTGGCCAGCGTGCTCTTGGCCTCGGTCCTCATCTCGACGGTGCCCGGTTGTTGTCCGCCGGTCCAGTCGGGCGCCAGGGCGTGGACGATGGTCCGGACGATCGTCTCGACCCTCGCCATGAATGTCAGAGCCGGGGCGAGAAGTTTGGGCAGCACGGCCATCAGCTGGGTGAGCGGCTCGACCAGCCCGGGCGCAATGGGCTGAAGCAGCGACGGCAGTTGGGCGACCGCGTCGACGAAGGACTTCACCGCATCGGTGGCCGGTGTTGCCGTCGGGTCGAAGGTGGCCGCCGAGTTCTGGGTGGCGGCCGACTTGGTCGACGGCGTACCCGCCGGATCGGTGGCCGCGGCAAAAGTGGTTGCGGTGTCGGGACCGGTGGTGGACGTCGACCCCTCGGCCGGCTTGGTCGCCACCGAGGTGGACGAAGAGTCCTGGCCGGGCTTGGCGGTCGTCGCGGCCACCGTGGTGGCGTCCGCCGGTGTGGTGGCGGCGGTTGCCGGGGTCGACGACGTCTCGCTCGGGCTGGTGGTTTCCGCGGCGACGGTGGCGGCCGCCGGAGTGGTGTCACCGGCGGGTGGGGTCGACGAATCGGCGGCCGGGGTGGTGGCCGACGTCGTCGTGAACGACTCCGATGACGACGAAGACGAAGCGGACGAGTCGCTGGCCGCGGTGCTGGCCGCCGAGCTGTCAGTGCTCGTCGTGGATGCGGAGGGCGTTCCGGCGGCGCTCTGATCGGTCGAGGTCGTCGCGGTGGAGACCGCGCCCGAGCTCACCGAATCCCTCGGGCCGATACTCCCCGGCCGGGGGCGGCGAATCGTGCTGTTGGCAGTGCTTGCGCCCTGGCGCCGCGGACCGGCGGCAACAGACCCGCTGTTAGCGGTGCCGCCATTGGTGCTGCTTGAGCCTGAAGTGCCCGAGCCGGTCGAACTCGGGGCGGCTGCGGCGATACCGCCGCTACCAGCCAAAAGAACGCCGCCGGCAATCACGCATGCACCGAATACGGCGCTCACATGAGTAAAGGCCACGACTAACTCCCCGGCGTCTTTCAGGACGTTCGTCCACGGTATAGGTGATCGACGATACTCTAATCCGGCAATGTTTCCCGCATTACGGCTTCAGATTTTCGACAGGTGTAAAACCCGTCACACCAGCCGCCGCGGCCGTCGATCGGCGGACGCCGAGTTTGCGGGGTCGCGCCCAGCGAAGGAAAGCAAGATGAGGCACCCGGTCTACGTCGTTCCAGCGGCGCTGATGGCGACCGCACTACTGGCCACAGCCTGCGGGAACTCCACCGACTCGGGTAGCACCTCGACGGTGACCGTGACCGGCGCCACATCGGCGTCGGCGCCCTCGTCACCACCGTCCGCACCGGCCGGGGCCGGCACGCCACCCGCAACCCCCTCGACGGCCGCCGCCGGCGCCGACCTGCCGTCGCTGCTGCCCGCACCGGCGAACAACCAGCGCGCCGACGGTCCCGACCCGGTCGGTGAGAACGGCATCCACAAGCACTTCCTGGTGAACGGGGCGCCCACCGATGTGATGAATGCCTACAAGGACATGCTCGAGGGCGCCGGCTGGTCGTTGACGGTCCAGAATTCCGGTAGCGGCGGCGCCACCTATACCGGCACCAACGGCGACGCCTACGGCGTGTTCACCGGAGGTGGGTACGGCGGCAGCACCGATGTCGACGCCTGCGCATGGCCGACCAAGCCCACCAACACCAACTGCGGCTAGCGGCCGGACAGCTCAGCGGCGCACGTCGCGTGGATCGGCCGCCGGGGTACCCGCCGCGATCACGGCCCGATTACGTTCGGCGACAACCGGAATCGCCATCTTGACCATCCACCGGTCGTAGCTGAGAAAGCCGTTGACCTCGTTCTCGACGTCGGTTGTCTGGGTGTAGACCGCACCCGACAGGCCGGTCCTGCGGACGAAGTCTTCCAGGGCCCGGCTGATCTCGACGTACCGCTGGGTCAGGCGGGCCGGGGTAGCGGTCATCTCGTAGGCCTGCGGGCGGCCCGGCCAGCGGTTCCGGTCGAGCACCAGGCCCAGTCCGCCGTATTCGCCGTCCACCCGCACCCGGCGGTCCCCGCGCACCGGCCGGCCCGGCCCGACGTAGGTGTGGTCGTCGTAGATGTCGCCGGCGCCGGTGTCGCCGTGGGACTTGCAGCAGTTCACCCCGCTGTTGGCGTTGACCATCCGGGTCGGGTCGGCGGCCTTCACGACCCGCGCGATCCGGGCCGCGTCGTATTCGCCCCACCCTTCGTTGAAGGGCACCCAGCCCACGATCGACGTCACGCTGCGGAGTTGATCGACCATCTCGGTCAGCTCCCGCTCGAAATTGGCCTTCGCCGCGGGAGGGGGATCCGGGGCGCGGCCGACCGGGACGGCGAGCGAGACGTACAGGGAGGGCATGTCCTGCCACACCATCAGACCCAGCTTGTCGGCCCAGTAGTACCAGCGCGCCGGTTCGACCTTCGCGTGCTTGCGCACGAAGTTCATCCCCAACTCCTTGATCCGCAGCAGGTCGGACTTCAGGGCGTCGTCGGTGGGCGCGGTGTAGATGCCGTCGGGCCAGTAACCCTGGTCGAGCGGACCGTCCAGGAAGGTGATCCTGCCGTTCAGCGCGATCCGAGGCCTGCCCTTCGCGTCGGTGACGGTGCCGATCGTGCGCAGACCGGAGTAGCTGGACACCACGTCCACCACAGCCCCGCCCGGCCGCACCAACGCGACCTTCACGTCGTACAGATAGGGATCGTCGGGAGTCCACAGATGCGGCGCCGGGATCGGCAGGCGGATCGGCCGCCCCGGCGCGCCGGACGCCACCGCCACTACCCGGCCACCGTGCTGGGCGATGAACGCCACCGCTCGCTCTGTCGAGGTCCCGGAGGCCCTCGCCGTGACGGTCAGTCCCGCCAGGTCCGGGGTGAGGTCGACTTTGTCGATGTGAGCGGGGCGAACCGGCTCCATCCACACCGTCTGCCAGATACCCGAGGCGCCGGTGTAGAACAGCCCGCGCGGGTTGTTGCGTTGCTTTCCGATCGGGAACGGGTTGCCTTCGTTGCGATCCCGCGCGCGCACGGTGATCACCTGCGGACCGGGCCCGCGCAGTGCCCGCGTGACGTCGGCGCTGAATTCGGTGTAGCCGCCTTCGTGGTGGGCCACCTGTCGACCATTGACCCAGACGGTGGCGATCTGGTCGACCGCGCCGAAGTGCAGCAGCACGTGCCGGCCCCACCACGAGGAGGGCAGCTTGACCACCTTGCGGTACCACATCTCGTCGTCGTGCCGACCGATGCCGGACAGCGTGGACTCGGTGGGATAAGGGACCAGGATCTGCTCGCGGTAGGCAGCCGGTGGGGGCGGCGGCGCCGCGTCCGGAGCAGCCGGGCGACCGGTGTATCCCCAGACTCCGTTGAGGTTCAGCCAGTGCGTCCGCACCATCTGCGGACGCGGATACTCGGGCAACGCATTGGCTGGGCCCACCAGATGGGTCCACGGCGTGGGCAGCAGTGCCGGCCTGGGGTGCCACAACACGGCCGCGTCGGCCGGTGCCTGCCCGGTCATCAGGAACGCCGTCAGGGCGAGCACCACCACCGCGATACGGCCGAACCATTGCATGCCTGTTCCCTCGAAACGCAAACCACCAGCGCGACGGGAGCACCGCCGCGGCTGTCGACAGCAAACGAATCGATCCGGTTTCCGGCCGCCGGGAACCGGAGGACTCCCGGCCGGGGCGGCCCACGCGGGGCTCAGCCGATGCGAATGCCGATGGCACTGTAGCCCGCCGGTGGCCGAGATCGGCATCGAAATCCAAATCAGTTCTGCCAGATAATTTTCAGTGCAAGTGTCCGGGCGTCGCCGCGAGACCGCGATGGTATCCCGGCGGCCGTGACGACCGGCGCCGACCGGTGCACCCGGCGACCCCGCGCAACCCGCGGCAACCAGTCGGCGTACGCGCAACGAGCAACATCGCATACGCCGCCGTGCTCGACCGTCTCCGCCGAGGGCGACGGTCGCCGGACCGGTACGGCTCCCCTACGCTGGCGGGATGGCGCACGTGGAGTCGGTCAACCTGGCCCGGGTGCGGGTCAACCCCGATCCGAAAGCGCGCGGGAAGCCGACCGGCATCGACAAGGTGCCCAGCGACGAGGCGGCGATGGTGCGGGCGCCGGGCCGGACGGGCAGCGGGCTCGTCGGCGACGCGATCGGCAACCGGAAGTTGCATGGCGGCGACGACCAGGCCGTCTACGCCTACGCGCGGGAAGACCTCGACGGCTGGGAAGCCGAACTCGGGCGCCGGATCACCAACGGAATGTTCGGCGAGAACCTCACCACCGCGGGCGTCGACGTGACCGGTGCCCGGATCGGTGAGCGCTGGCGGGTCGGTACCGACGGCCTGCTGCTGGAGGTCAGCGCACCGCGCACGCCGTGCCGCACGTTCGCGGCGTTCCTGGCGGCCGACCGGTGGATCAAGGCCTTCACCCGGGCCGCACAGCCGGGTGCGTACCTTCGGGTGATCTCACCCGGCGCGGTGCGGGCCGGCGATGCGATCGTCGTCGAACACCGCCCCGATCACGACGTCACCATCGAATTGGCGTTCCGGGCACGCATGTCCGAACCCGACCTGCTGCCGAGGTTGTTGGCGGCCGATGCGCTGTCGGCCGATCTGAAGGCCTATGCGGGGCGGCGCGCGGACAGCTAGCGCCGGCGCCGCTCGGCCCGGATCACAGCATCTGCTCGACTTTGTCGCGGCTGCGGACCGGATCGCTGCCCAGCACGTAGGCCGGCTCGGTGTGATCGACGATGGTGCCCTTGGCCACCCTCCGTTGCGCCTGCTGGAACTCCGGGAGTTGCCCCATGGCCGCGCGGGTGCCGTTGATGGCAGCCCAGGTGGCGGCGCGGCGGGCAGCGCGCTCGACCGGGTGGGGTGCCTTGTGCGAGATGAGCTCGGCCGCCCAGTCGGGCATCACGTCGCGAATCGCCCAGTCGAAGAACTTCGCCGCCGCGGGGACGTCGGGGTTGTTCATCAGGTTGGCCCCGGTGGACATCGCCGCGCCATGGGTGAGCGCGAGGCGGGGCAGATACGACCGCAGGCAGTCCGCCGTCTCCGCCTTGGTCGACGGCAGGTCGGTACCGCCCAGGGCGTGGCCGACCCGGACGAATTCGGAGTAGTAGCGGTCGATGTCGCGCAGCGGCATCGGGTGGTAGAGCTCGTGCGCGGTGGCGATGCCCCACACCACGGTGGCGTAGTTCCAGCGCAGCCACTCCGGGTCGTCGGCGTCGTAGGGCAGGCCGTCGGGCCGAAGTCCCTTGATGGTGTGATGCATTGCGCGCACCGTCTGCGCCACCTTCTCGGCGGTGCGGGTGGATCCGTAGGCGGTGCCGATGAAGAACGCCAGCGAGTGGGCCAGCCGCACCTGGGCGCCTTCTACGTCGATGCGGCCGGTGGGGTTGCCATCGTCATCCCGCTCGACCAGTCGGGAGTGGTCCGAGCCCATCCAGAAGATGCTCGGGTCCAGCCGCTCCATGAAGGCGGCGCATTGCAGGCCGAAGATCAGTGCGGAGGTATGGGAGTGCACGTGCCAGACGGCGCTGTCGGGCCCGAACCAACCGGGATCACCCTCGGGCTCGGCGAACTCGAGTCCGCGAAAGAAGCGACGGCGGATATCGCGGTCGAAGTCGGAGCGCACCTTCTCCTCGATGATCTGATGTGGCAGTACTAGTTTCATCGCACCGGCTCCTTCTGGTCACGCACGTAGCCAAAAATAGCATGTTTGGCTACACCTGTCACCAAACGCGTATCCTCATCGCATGACGCGCGCGACGAGATGGGCGGGGGTGTCGCCCACCGACCGCCAGACGGAGCGGCGCGCCCTGCTGATCGGCGCGACGTTCGGGCTGTTCGGGGACGGCGGTGAGAGCGCGGTGTCGGTGCGGTCGGTGTGCCGGGCGGCCGGGCTCAACACGCGCTACTTCTACGAGAGCTTCACCGACATCGACGAACTGCTCGGCGCGGTCTACGACGAGGTGGCCGCCGAGCTCGGCGAGGTGCTGACCGCAGCGATGACCGCCGCTCAGGATGACGACCGCGACCGCCTGAAGACCGGCATCCGCGCCGTCCTCGACTTCAGTTCGGCGGACCCGCGGCGCGGCAGGATCCTGTTCACCGAGGCCCGCACCAATCCCGTTCTCGCGGCGCGCCGCACCATGGCTCAGGACAACCTACGCGAACTGGTGCTCAGTGAGGGTCGGCGCGCGGCGCCCGAAAACAGCTCGCTGGCAACCGAAGTGGGGGCCGCGATGTACGCCGGCGCGATGGCGGAACTGGCACAGCAGTGGCTGGCCGGCACCCTGGGCGACGACCTGGATGCGGTCGTCACCCACGCGGTGGCACTGCTCGTGCCGCGCTGAGGCGGGTCAGCTGTCCAGCAGACGATCGACGCCGCGGATCGCCAGCGCCGCCGCGGTCAGCGTGGGGTTGACGGCCACGGCGTCCGCTATGACCCCGACCGTGGCCAGATAGAGGTTCTCGGTACCCCACACCCGTCCGAACGGGTCGGTCACGCAGGTGCCGTCATCGCTGGCGCCCATGCGACAGGTGCCCATCACGTGAGCGAAGCCCAAATCCATCCACTGCGGCTCCAGCCCGGCCCGAAAGCGCCCCAATGCTCCGGCCAGCTCATGCTGATCGGCAAGCACAGCCGCCATCCGCGCGTGGTCGGCCTCGCGGAGCGGCACGTCGAAGCTCACGGCGCCGTCGTCGGTGATCGTCATGGTGTTGTCGGAGTGGATGTCGACCGGGCAGAACGTCTGGATCTCGAGCAGCCGGTGCGCGGGCAGGTCGAGATCGGGTGGCGCGGGCGGCACGGGGTTGGTGTCGCGCAGCAGCATCGTGTTCCACGGCGCGTCGGACGTCGGCGGGATCCACAGCCGCGGCGGCAGGTCGTCGGTGTCCCCACAGAGATCCGGATCGAGTAGCAATTGCGAGTACAGCACCGGGTGGTAGGCGAGGTGACGCCCGAGTGCCGGTGGCCGGATTCCTGAGCGGTGCAGGAGGATCGGAGTATCGAAGGCCCCAGCGGCCACCACCACCGCCGAGGCCGGCACGCTCGTGTCGTCCGCGAGCCGCACCGCCGAAACGCGTCCCCCGTCCACGATGATGCGGCGGACATCGGCGTTCTCGATGCGTACGCCGGTGCCGGCCAGGATGTCGTGGGTGGCGACGTAATGGATCTTCGTGTGATCCACCAGGTGGCCGGCCATGGGCTGGGCACGGATCTCGCGGCCCGACTCGGCGAGCATGGGTTCGAGGCGCGCCACGATGCGCTGCTGGCGAACGGATCCGGCAAACGTGTCGTCGGTGACGCCCAGATAACATTCGGCGTCCGTGAGGTGGCGGTCCCACTCGTCGTCCGACAACAGCTCGCCACGTTCGAACGGTGTGGGCCGGGGGCAGTTGTTGGTCCACAGCACGCCCTGGCCGCCGACGGCGGCGCTCACCGACGCACCGGGCAGGCCCTGCGGGGGCGCCGCCTCGTCGAAATAGCTTATTTCGGAAGCGATTCCGGCGAAGAACGAATCCGGGTCGCGCTGATAGCGAACCTGGTTGCGAACATGGGAGCCGGGGGGATCGGAGATCACCGGCCCGGCTTCCAGAATTGTCACGGCACGGCCGGCCTCAGCGAGCCGCCGGGCCGCGACTGCTCCGATCGGGCCGCTGCCGATCACGACCACCGGTTCGGCCTGGCTGGCCATCTACGCTCCTCTACGCCGACGGCCTCGACTGTAGGGGGCGGCCGGCGCGACTATGTCGCGTTTGGGCTCGACCGGTAGGCGGTGACGCGCCGAGTCAGGAGCCCGGCGCTGCCGTTGTGGTGGTAACCGGTGGAGCGGACGTCGTCGTGGTCGGCAGCGACGGCGTGGTGGTGACCGTCGTGGTCGCGGTACCCGACGGCGGCGTTTCGGTGGCCGAGGTCGTCGTGGTGGCTTCACCGGGCGCGGGCACCGCCGTCACCGTCGTCGAGGTGACCGTCGAGGTGCTGGTGGAGGTCGAGGCTCCGGTGGCGCTGGCCGGGGACAGGACCGCGCAGGCCACCCGCTTACCGGCGTCCCCGGTGGCCATGGTCGTCTCGTCGGGTCCGGGCTTGCCATCGACGGTGTAGCGGGGCGGGATGTTCGCGAAGTTGTCCGCACCCTCGTGGATGATCAGCGCCGCGCCCTCGGGACCGGTCAGGTCGGCCTTGGTGATGGCGTCGGTGGTGGTGACCAGTTTGGCCGACCCGTCCGAACGAACCTCCAGCGACGTCAGGTCACCACTGGCGGGATGACCGGTGTGTCCGGGAGCCTGCAGGTGGCCACCCGCGGAGTTGAAATTGCCCGGCGCTCCGCCGCTGGGCGCCACCGAGTCGGCCTCGCACTTGCCCACCGAGTGGACGTGCAATCCGTGGAAGCCGGGCGTGAGGATGCCGCCGGCCACGGTCTCGACCGTCACGGTGGCAAAGCCGTCGGACCACTCGAAGGTCGCGTCGGCCACCGGTTTGCCGTCGGCCGCCTTCAGTTGTGCGGTAAGGGTTTCCGCGTTGGCGGCGGTGCTCGACGTGGTCGCCGAGCTGGTCTGGTTGGAACCGTTGGACGAACAGCCGCACAACACGGCGACGGGAGTGATCAGGACAGCGGCGCAGGTGGTCAGACGTACAGGCATCCCCGGAGCGTACCCATTGCGCAGACCGACAAACTGGCGATTTGCTGGGAAGTCGACGTGGTAGGCCGTCGAGCGACAACTTCCGTGGTGCGCCATCCGAGGCGTCAGCCCGGTGCCTCGTTGCAGCGGCAACGACGGCTCTGCTGATCGACTTCGCGCCTATCGGGTCGGGTGCGACGCTAGGGTGACGTCCATGGTTCGGGGGATCCGCGGTCGGTCGGCCGCCCTACTCGCAGTGCTGGCGCTGGCCGGTTGTCATGCGACCAGCACGCCTAATC
Organism: uncultured Mycobacterium sp.; assembly: GCA_964535335.1. Lineage (GTDB taxonomy): Bacteria > Actinomycetota > Actinomycetes > Mycobacteriales > Mycobacteriaceae > Mycobacterium. The sequence continues at coordinate 19,788 of CAZHUU010000038.1, read as the reverse complement.
CGACGGCGACTGGGCCGGCGGCCGCCACGCCTTCCGTTCCCGTTGCCCCCATGGTCAACCAGCCGGGTGCGCTTTTCTATGCCAAGGCCGGGTCGCTGTACGTCAGCGAGCCCGCGGGCAGCCCGGGTCGCAAACTCACGGATGGCCCTTTCGATACCCAACCCGCGCCGTCGCCGGACCGGACGCACGTGGCATTCGTCCGCAAGGCGAAAGCCGACAATTACGGCGGCGAACTGTGGGTACTCGACCTCTCACCCCAGCTCGAACCGATCGGGCCGCCCCGGCGGCTGGTGGACCCGGCGGCTCTGCCCCACGGCTCCGGTGATGCGCCTCCGATGGTCGTGAGTCCCCGGTGGTCACCGACGGAACAGGAGGTGGCCTTCGTCGACAACACCGACGGCGGGATGGTCAACGGCGGTCGCCTGCTCGTCGCGGCGGCCGGCAGCGGTGCACTGGCACCAGCGCCCCAGCCACCGTTCGCCGGAGTCGACTTCGCGTGGGCCCCCGACGGCGGCCACATCGCCTGGGTGAATGCGCGTAGCGACGTCAGACCGGTGGATGTGAACATCCTGGCCGTCGGTGGCACCTCCACACCGATCGCCATCGACACGAACGCCTTCTCGGTGAGTTACAGCAACGACGGCCGATCGCTGTTGTTCACCAACGGTGACGCTTCCGGGCCTGATGTCGTCACCATCCCGTTCGCCCTCCGCACTGGTGGGATCTACTCCATTTCAACGGCTTCAGCCGGTCCGAAGCCGCCTGCTCCCACTGCGGTGCTGGCCAGAAGCGATACGTACTATGGCGATGTCGCCGCCCTGGACTCCGGTGCCATCGCATTCACCACCGGCGGCGACCAGGACGGGTCGACGGTGATTCAGGTTCTCGACGCGGGGTCCTCGGTGCCGCGCACGACGGTGACCGGCGTCTCGACACCCGGACAGCCGCCAGCGTGGGGTTCTGGTGACTTCGTCGCCTACCTCAGCTACCTTGACGCCTCTGACGAAACCGCGTTGTTGGTAACCGATATCGAAAACCGGCACGCGAAACAGGTTGATACCGGGGTCGATAGCTTTGCGTGGACCCGCTGAGGGCTACCAGAGCACTCCGTGATCGGTGGACAGGATGAAGCCATGGTTGCCCGCCGCCTGGCAATGCACCGCGCCCTGCTGGTCGACCGCGCAAACGGCACCCAGCGTCTGCAATCGCTGGCCGGCGGGAAGTACGGGAACGTCCTTGGTGAAGGTCGGCGCGTTCGACTGGCGGTATTCGGCGGCGGTGGCACCACTGGCATAGGTCTGGTTGGTACCCGGTGGCGCGTCGGCGGGCACCGCGTCGCAGCCGATCGGGCCGCTGTTCGGGGACAGTCCGCATGACCGCCCGTCGGGAGTCTTGAAGAAGAGCCAGTACCCCCAGAAGTTGGGCTTTCCCGGGCTCAGGCCGCCGTAGTCACCTGCGTCCTGCCCGGCCGCGATCGGATAGACGTCAAGGTCTTCCGCGGGTGGCGCGTTCTGGTCCCCCGGTCCGGCACTCGCCGGAGCGGCGAACACCACCATCACGATCGAGCCGGCCACAACCGTTGAACGCCAACGCAACACGAGCCCCTAACTCGCCTGTGCTTGCACCCAGGTGAACAGATCGGCGGAATACGATTGGCCTTGGTAGCCCACCCACGCCACCCCGAGGAAGTTGTCGGCGTCCCTCGTCCACACCACGGCGCTGTCCCGGTCGGTCTGGAAAGTCCGTGCTCGGCCACAGGCGACATACCCGTGGGTGGAGCCGTCGGAGCCTCGAATTCGAACGGGATCGGGCGATTTGGCCCCAGGACACGGAGCGGCGGTCCAGTCCACCCCGTTGAGCACCGCCGTGAACGCTTTCTGCAACGACGCGTCATCAGCGAACTGTTGATAGATCGCCGACGACGGTCCCCCGGGGAGCGAGTTGGGCCCGCAACTCACGGCGGCGAGCGCGGACCCGCTGTCGATGCCCTGGCACGCATCGGTGCTGTATCCGGGAGGCACGAGCGAACCGAGCGAGCTGACCGGGTCGGCGCCGGCAGGCGTGGCGGTGATCGATAGCGCCACCAGAGCTGTGCTGACGATGAAGACGTGGCGGTTCATGACTTCACACTCGCCCACCGCGTGGGTCCTCTACTAGGGACTTCGGGCACTGGTTCACAGAGTGCCTTGCCACACCGATTTCCGTCACCAGATGCGGATCCAGTCGACGAGCATCGACACCGGGAAGTTGGTCAGCGACGGGTCGCCGCCACCGGGCCCCCCGATCGCGAGGTTGAACATCGGTGACAGCCAATAGCCGGGATTGTTGAACGGCCAGCGCAGGTCGGTCGGGTTGCCGTGGACCGGTATGGGCTTGGGTGGCACCGAGAAGTACGGAGCAGCGCCGTCGACATAGTCCCGCCAGAACTTGAACCCGTTCTCATCCCAGCGCATCCGCCAGTTGTGCCAGCCACCGTCGACCAGCCCGGCTATCGACTTGCTCTCCCAGGTCTTGCCGTTCGAGGCGGCGTGCACCGTGGTTCCCGGCGGCCAGCGGAGGTTGCCGTAGAACTCCATGATGTCGACCTCGCCGTCGGGCAGCGGATCTTCGTTCACCACCCAGAACGCGGGCCACGCTCCCGACGTCAGGCAGTCGAGTTTGATCCGCGCCTCCCAGGTGTGGCCCATCGGGACTCGCCAGTTGCCGCGCACCTTGCCGCTGAAGTAGGTGTCCTCGTCCTTGGTGGCTCGGATCACCAGATTCGAGTTGCCGTCGACGAAGACGTTCTGCCGATCGTCGCGGTACTGGCTCGCGACCGGTGGCCAGGTGTCGTCCTGCCAGTTCTGGACCGTCCAGTTGGCCGGGTCCGGGGCCGACCCCGCCGGTCCGTCGAACTCGTCGACGTAGAGGTAGCCGCCCGGCGGTGCGGCCCCGGCGGGCGAGGGCGGGATGGCGGCGGCCAGCAGGCCGAGCCCCGATATCAACATCATGCTTCGACGGTCCAACTCGGCCATGGCTAAACCATAGGGTGATCGACGTCCCCACAGGGCCAACGCACCGAATCGGGGGTGATCAGCGATTCGTGACCAGTTCGGAGTGGAAGCGGGCCGCCATCCGGCGCATCCCGTCGCGCCAGTCGACGGTGGTGCCGCCGATCAGCTCGTGCATCCGGGTCACGTCCAACGGGTTGGCACGCAGCGTCTGATCGCTGACCTCGAAGACCGGCTTGCAGCCGACGAGCGAGCCGAGATAGGTGCACCACTCCTGAATGCTGATGAACTGGTCCCCCGCCCAGTTGACCGTGGTGACCGGAACCGAGGCCAGCTCAAGCAGTTTCGGGACCATCGCGATGATGTCGTCCTCATGGATCGGGTTGTAGACGGCGGGTCCGCCCGGCGGAACGGGGATCGGCATGCCGGCGAGCATCATATCGAGGTGGATGAGCGGCCACCCGCCGTTGTCGCCGTAGGGGACGTTCAGGCGCGCAATGGTGGCCGGCACGTCGAGGGCACGTGCCATGGTCGCGACAACGACTTCCCCGGCGATCTTGGAGATGGAGTAGGTGGGGAGCAGGGGCGTGTGGTTGTCGCCGTAGCCGGTGCGTTCGGTCCGCGGTTCGTCGTCCGGCGGGTCGTAGACCGCTCCGGAAGAACAGTGCAAAAAGGCCTTCACGCCGCGGCAGTGCGCCATGACAAGGCCCGCCGATTCCGCGTTGACCGCAAGGTCCTTGTCCCACCGACCGCTCTTGGCCACCGCGAAGTTCAGGACGTAGTCGAAGTCCGAGGGGATCCCGGTGAAGTCCCCGGCCACCATGTTGACGGTCTCGCACCGGACACCGGCCTGCTCGAGGCGTTCCCGCGCTGCCGGATCGGTGAAGCGGGCGACGCCCCACACCTCGTTGTCGGCCGCCAGTGCCAGGGCGATCGGGACGGCGACCTGGCCGGTCGCACCGGTGATCAGAATCTTGGATCCGCGCATCGGCTGATGGTAGGCAGCCGATGCGTTCGCGATGGCGATTGTCTCGGTTTCCGGGCAGCTGAGCTGGGCCAGACCGGTCGTTTCAACGACCGCGCCATGAATATCTGACCAAACCTCAACGAACCACTAACCTAATCGCAGCGAGCGTTGCGCGCTCGCTCAAGCCGATCCTGTCGCAGCCCCACTGACGCGGCCGCCATGTTTGTCCGGAAACGGAGCCACGAGTTGAACGCCCGCTCTTGTTCGTCGCTGTCTGCCACTCTGTTCGCTGCGGCACTGCTCTGCGCACCCGTCGCCGCCGCTGAGACGATCCCTGGGGCCGACACCGCCATCTCCAGGGCCGAAAGCGTGCTCGGCTCGGACATGTTCGGTCCGTACGGATGTGAGGCTTTCGTGGCTTACGCCTACGACGTGTCGCAGGCAACGTACGGCTGGGACGGTGCCGCCGAAACCATGTACCAAACACTGCTTCGTCAAGGTGAGATACACACCGATATCAATCCCCCACGGGGCGCGCTCGTGTTCAGCAAGAGCCCCTACGGCGCGCATATCGACATCGCTCGCGGGGATGGGACATATGTGTCCGGCGGCGTCCAAGGACTCAGGCCAGGGTACGGCGATGGGCACAACGTCCAGGTTCTGCCGAGTCCTCATGTGGGATCGGGCTGGACCTACCGGGGCTGGAGCGTGGGCTACCCGCAATGACGCCGTAGCCCTTTGCCGTGTCGGGGGTCGGACTCGAACCGCCGCGTCGTGCGCCCCTGGCTCGGTGCCCCCAGTGCGACTCGAACGCACACTTGGCGGATTTTAAGTCCGCTGCCTCTGCCGATTGGGCTATGGGGGCCCTATCGCACAGAGCGTACTTTCCGGCGCGCGCCGCGGGTGTTGCGGCACCGCCGCTTTCGGCCGTCCGCCGGTTGGTCAGTTGTTGCTGTTCGGGCAGGACAGGGTCAGGTAGACGGTGGTGTTGGGCGGGGGGTTGCTGCCCTTGAGACCATCGACCGAACTGATCCTGCACTGCGAGAGCACGCTCTGCCCCGAGTAGCCGCCACCGTTGTTGATCTGGACGGTATAGCCCTGGCTCTCCAGTGCCAGCATGGCGTCGGCGGCGTTCTGGTTCTGGTTGAACGCCCGCGGCGGCATGTTGATGACGCCCTTCTCCACCGGCGACGGCGGCGCGGGAGTGCTGGTGGTCGAGGGCGCCTGCTTGTTGCTGCTGGAACAGCCCGCGGTCAGCGCGCCCGCACCGATCAGGGCGGCCCCGACACCAACCATTGCCGCCGCTGTGACCACATTCGATCGAGTCATTCCGGCGATGCTCCCTCCGATGTTGCGACGACCCCCGCGGCCACGCCGCGGGCAGACGCTAACACCGCGGGGCCGGTGAATTCCGCAGCGCGACTGGTGTTCATCTGCCCGCCACCTCGCCGTAAGCGCGGTCAGCCCACCGGGGCCTGCTGTTCCGGCGCCGCGGGCCGGGCGCCGTCGTTGTCGTCGTCGTCGTCGAGCATCGTGACCTCGTCGAACGGTGCGGCGCCGCTGAGCACCTCGTCTACCCGCTCGGTGTCGACCGTCTTCGTCCACGACCCCACCAACAGGGTGGCGACCGCGTTGCCGGAGAAGTTGGTGACCGCCCGCGCCTCCGACATGAATCGATCGATCCCGACGATCAGGCCCACCCCGTCGAGCAGTTCCGGCCGATGTGCCTGCAGGCCACCGGCGAGGGTGGCCAGCCCCGCGCCGCTCACGCCGGCGGCGCCCTTGGAGGCGAGAATCATGAACACCAGCAGGCCGATCTGCTCACCCACTGACAGCGGCTTGTCGAGGGCGTCGGCGATGAACAACGAGGCCATCGTCAGGTAGATCGCGGTGCCGTCCAGATTGAACGAATACCCGGTCGGCACAACGACTCCGACGGTGCTCTGCTCCACCCCGAGGTGCTCCATCTTCGCAATCAGCCGGGGCAGCGCTGACTCCGACGACGATGTCGCGAAGATCAACAGGTACTCGCGGGCCAGATAGCGCACCAGCTTGAAGATCGAGACCCCGGAGACCGCACGAAGCAGCCCACCCAGCACCACGAAGACGAACACCACGCAGGTCAGGTAGAAGCCGAGCATCAGGGTGAGCAGGTTGGTCACCGCGCTCCAACCGGTCTGGCCCACCACGGCGGCCATCGCCCCGAACGCACCGATCGGCGCCAGCCACAGCACCATCGCCAGGACCTTGAACACCAGCCGCTGCAGGTGTTCGACCGTGCGCAGGAGGGGTTCACCCGTGCGTCCGAGCGCCTGGATCGCGAAGCCGACCAACAGGGCCACGAAAAGCGCCTGCAGGACGTTGCCGGTCGTCAGCGCCGAGAACAACGACGTCGGGATGATGTTGTTGACGAAATCCATCACCCCGCCGGCCTGATGGGCCTTCTCGGCCAGCTCGGCACCCTTGCCGGCCGCCGACTGCGACAGATGCAGACTGCTGCCCGGGTGCAGCAGATTGCCGACCACCAGGCCGATTCCCAGCGCGATCGTCGACATCACCAGGAAGTAGACGAACGCCAGACCGCCCACCCGGCCCACGGTGGCGGCCTTCCGCACCGACCCGATGCCCAACACGATGGTGCAGAAGATCACCGGCGTGATCATCATCTTGATCAGGTTGACGAACATGGTGCCCAGGACCGCGACCTGCTTGCCCGCCGACGGGGCCAACAGGCCGAGGATCACACCGCCGACGACCGCCGCGATGACGGCCAGATACAGCCAGTGCGTGCGGTCGCGCCGCTTGTAGGGCCCCGGGGTGGCGTCAGCGTCGAGGTCCGTGTTGTCGGCGGCGGTCATATCGGATTCCTTCCGGGGCACGTGCGATGCCGCTGATTGTTCCGTTTTGCAATCACCGTATGTGGTACAGGTCACAATTGCTTGGGAGAGCGAGGAGGCAGATGTGTCCGCGACACCAGAACTGAAGAAGGCCCTCAGCCAGCGGCAGCTGACGATGATCGCGATAGGCGGGGTCATCGGTGCCGGCCTGTTCGTCGGATCCGGGGTGGTCATCAAGGACACCGGGCCGGGGGCGTTCATCACCTACGGACTGTCCGGCCTGCTGATCATCATGGTGATGCGGATGCTGGCCGAGATGGCGGTGGCCAACCCGTCCACCGGGTCCTTCGCCGACTACGCCCGCACCGCCCTCGGCGACTGGGCCGGCTTCTCGGTCGGCTGGCTGTACTGGTACTTCTGGGTGATCGTCGTCGGCTTCGAGGCGATCGCCGGCGCCAAGATCATCCAGTACTGGGTGCACGACGCGCCGCTGTGGCTGACCGCGCTGCTGCTACTCATCGCGATGACGGCCACCAATCTGTTCTCGGTGTCCTCGTTCGGCGAATTCGAGTACTGGTTCGCCGGAATCAAAGTCGGCGCGATCATCCTGTTCCTGGGCATCGGGTCGCTCTACGTCTTCGGCCTGTGGCCGCACAAGAACATGGACTTCTCCAATCTGTGGGCGCACGGCGGCTTCTTCCCGCACGGCGTCAGCGCGGTCACCGTCGGCGTGGTGACCGTCATCTTCTCGATGGTGGGCCCCGAGATCGCCACGATCGCCGCCGCGGAGTCCGCCGATCCCGAACGCGCGGTGGCCAAGGCGGCCAACTCGGTGATCATGCGGATCGCCGTCTTCTTCGTCGGGTCGGCATTCCTGCTCGTGACGATCATGCCGTGGAACGACGAGCAGGCCGGCGCCTCCCCGTTCGTGGCCGCCTTCGAGCGCATGGGCATCCCCTACGCCAATCAGATCATGAACGCGGTTGTCCTGACGGCCGTGTTGAGTTGCCTGAACTCCGGGATGTACACCGCCTCGCGGATGCTGTTCGTGCTCGCGGCGCGCCGAGAGGCCCCACCGCAGTTGGTGTCGGTGACCCGGCGTGGTGTTCCCGCCGTCGCGATCCTGACGTCCTCGATCGTGGGGCTGCTCTGCGTGATCGCCGCGGCATTCGCCGAGAAGACCATCTTCGCGTTCCTGCTGAACTCCAGCGGAGCGATCATCCTGTTCGTCTACCTGCTGATCGTGCTCTCCCATATCGTGCTGCGCCGCCGGACACCGGATGACGAACTCAAGGTCAAGATGTGGCTGTTCCCGGTGCTGTCGCTGATCACCGCGGCCGCAATCATCTTGATCCTGGTGCAGATGGGTCTGCAACCGGCGGTGCGCTCCCAACTGGTGCTGAGCCTGTTGTCCTGGGCGGTGGTGATCCTGCTGTTCTTCGCCAACCGGTGGTTCATCAACAGTCGCCCGACGCCCGCCGGGGTTGCCGCGACGGCACCGCCGCATCGGGTGCTGGTGCTGGCCAACCAGAGCGTCGACTCCGCCGAACTGCTGGAGAAGCTGCGGGAGATCGGCGCGGACCGCGAGACCGCCTTCCAGGTGGTGGTGCCCGCCAGCCCGGTCGAGACGGGCACCGCGGCCACCCACGGCCCGCTCGACGTGTGGGACGCGACGGTGGCCGCGGCTCAGGAGCGTCTGGACAACACGTTGAACACGCTTCGCTCCGAGGGGTTCTCGGCCGATGGCACATTGGGTGACTACCGGCCACTGCGGGCGCTGGCCGCCGGTGTGGAGTCGTTCCAGCCCGACCAGATCGTGATCGCGACCTCGCCGCCCAGCGAATCGATCTGGCATCGCTTCGATGTGGTCGACCG
>CAZHUU010000038.1:0-11109 GCA_964535335.1 uncultured Mycobacterium sp. | reverse complement strand
GCCGGACGGATCTGTTCTTCCTGCTGTACATCGGGATGGGCAGACGTGATCTGTATCACCCGTGGCTGCTCGAGCGCTGCCGGGACGTCGAGGCTAACCCTGACGGACACCTCGACCTCTGGGGCCGCGGGGCGGGCGCCGTGACGCTCCTGGGCGGGTTCAGCACCAGCCGCCAGAGCGGCGCGCCGATCAATCTGGCGATCCGGATCGCCCGCAGCAGTGGGGAATCCGTCGTCGCCGCGGCCGTTGCCGAGCGCGCCTGGCCGCCCCGGTCGGACCCGGTCGAGGACGAGTACATCGACTACGTCACCGAACAGGCGCGAACGTCGCTGCAACGGGTCGTCGATCGGGTCCGCAGTGACCTCGACATCCCGATCGTGATCCACCAGTCGGCGTCGATTCCCGCCGGACTGTTGGAACTCGCCACCGAGCACCACGCATCGATGGTCGTGGTCGGATCCTCGTCGTCGGGGCTGCTGGGCCGGGTGGCGCTGGGCAGCGTCACCGACCGCCTGGTGCACACCGCGGTCGTACCGGTGGCGATCGCGCCGCGCGGCTATCCGGCGACACCGGAACCCCTGACCCGGATCACGGCGGCCTACGGTGCCGAGGCCGATCTCAACGGCCTGGTGGCCGCCGCGGCGGGCCTGGCCAAGGCGTGGTCGATACCGATGCGGATCGTGTCGTTCTCGGTGCGCCCGTTCTCGATCGAGCCGGCGGAGAACCTCGTCGTCGGCCAATGGGCGCAACGCATGGAGGACGAGGTCACGCTGCAACTCAACACGGTCCGGAAGAACTTCGCGGTGCCGGACGTCGAGGTCGTCGTGGGAACCGGCCGCACCTGGCGGGACGCCGTGGAGAGCGTGTCATGGGAGTCCGGTGAACTGCTGGCGCTCGGTTCCGGGGCCGCGGGAGCCATCTCCCAGGTCTTCCTGGGCTCGGCCGCCGCGAAGATCGTCCGGCACTCCCCGGTGCCGGTGCTGATCATGCCGCGTCAGTAGGGGCCGACGCGGTCGGTGCAGGTGAAGGGTTCGTCGCGCCAGTAGGTGTCGTGCTGGGCGTCGTACACGATCGGGTACTGCGTGGCCGGATCGCAGAGCTTGTCGATCTGTGCGAGATCACCGGATGCGATGGTGAACCAATACTGGTTGGTGTCCCGACTGATGTTCTCGCACTTGTAGAAGAACCCGATCAGGCCGGGGCCGAACACGTCTCGCAGAAAATCAGTCGACAGCTTCTTGTTCAGGTTGATGTTGTCGCAGTCGGCCTTCATCCCGGCGACGCTGGTGGTCTGGGCCGCCGCGGCGGTGTATCCCTTGGCGGTGTGGACGCCCGACGCGGTCCATCGCGGCGTGGGCAGGCCGGTCTGGGCCGCGACCACGGCGAGGAAGTCGCCCTGGCCGGACGGGGTGGCCGGGCCGTCCGGCTGGGCGGCGCTGACCGCACTGCCGGCAATGGCCAGTCCCGCCGCGGCGATGATGACCAAAGGCATTGCTGCAGTGCGTGTCACGTCGGCTCCTGTCGTGAACCGCCCCGAGGGGCGAAGGGTTGGGATCATCCGATGGCCTCGTCGAGCCAGAGCTTCTCGATGCGGCCGATCTCCAGAGACAGCAAGGCGACCGTCTGGTTGTCGCAGCGGACGTCGGTCGCGGTGCGCAGGGCGGCGGCGGCGCCGGACTTGGGCAGGTGCGGGCGCAGCGTCTCGAACCACTCGTCGCCGACCGCGTTGGGCGCCGCCGACCCGTCGACGCTGTCGGCGAGCGAACGCTGGTAGGCGTCACGGGCGTGCTCGAGGCCCATCCTCCACAGCTTGATGGTGGTATCGCGTTGCGCGCGAAGACTGGCCACCACCTGATGGCGGCGCTCCGCCTCGGAGGTCCGGCGTTGAGCGGCATTGTCCAGCGCGGACTTCAGCAAGGTGACGAGCCCCGTCGACGATGCACCCGCCACCGCACCGACTATGCCCATCATCGCCAAATTCATCGGCGGTATTGAACCACACGGCCATTTAGCCGGACGCAGTTTTCCGGCATCGGTCACCCGGCGCTATCCGGTGATGAACCGCCTCGTGTAGCGGGCGAAAAGCGGTCCGAGGGCGTCGACATCGATACCGAACGCCTCTGGACCCTGCCGGTCGATCTGCTCGCGGTTGACCGCCGAGGTCTGCCACCACCGCCGCATGCCGTCCTCGAACTCGGGGCTGACCTCCGCTCCCAGCCACGCGTACAGCGATCGCACCGTCTCGATCGGCGCGGACTGCATCTGGCGAAAGTCGATGTCGTAGAACCGGTCCTCGTGGCCCGCACGGAAGTCCAGGGTGCGCGCCATCCCCACGCTCCAGGTCTGCACGTTGAGCGCGCCCAGGTAGTGCCGGTCCAGATCGTCGGTGAACGGGTTGGCCAGTTCGCTGTAGAGATCGGCTATCGACGGGATCACCTCGACGACGTCGCGGTGTGTCATCACGAACTTGGCATCGGGAAAGGCGTTGGCCAGGGCCGAGATTCCGACCATATGCGCCGGCGCCTTGAGCCGCCACGGCCGGGCCGGGGTGCCCCACTGCAGCAGCCGAAGCACGCGGCGGTGATAGTCGTAGGCCGTGCTCAGATCCGCGTCGTACAACAGCCACGACGAGTACGACGGAATGCGGGCGTAGGCCTCGAAGGCCTGGGACTTGAACTCCAGCGCCATCAGGTCGAGGCACTCCCCCGGTGCGGTGGCCGTCACCGGCACCAGATACTTGATCCGCGGCATGAACTTGTCCTGGAGCGCGAGCGACCGCTCCATCCGGGCGATGCGCGGATCCGGTCCGGTGACCGTCGACGGTGGCGGGCACGGTTGATTGGACTCGAACCAACGCAGCGACCGAACCGCCGGGTCGTGACCGAGCAGCACCGACAACGCGGTGGATCCGGTTCGCGGCAGGCCGAGCCCGATCAACGCCGGCTTAAGTGGCTCGTCGGCGATCTCCGGATGGCGCCGATACCAGTCTTCGACCTGAAGCCGCTGGCCGAGGTGGCCGACGACCTGGCGGCGCATCGCCCGCTGTCCGACGGCGTTCAGCCGCGCCTCGTCCCGCAGCGCTGCGACCAGAATCTCCAGGCCCTCCCGGAACGAGCCGGCACCGAAGTCCTCGAGTCCGGTCTCCGCGCACGCCTCGTCCAGCAGGTCGTCCACCGCGCCGAAGGCTGCTGACACCGGCCCATTCGATCACGCCCCGTGCGAAGTCCGTCAAGACCACCCGTTCGGGCGTCAAGAAACCGTCAACGACGGGCGGTACGGGCCTGCCTGCGACCTAGCTTTGGTCGGGGTCCGCGGGACCGTGAACGGAGAGACATGGGTGTCGTCATATTCATCGCGCTGACGACGGCGATCTTCGCCCTGCTCGGCCTGGTGCAGAAGCTGGTCGAGCGGCTGTGAGCGTCGACAACATCGTCGGTTTGGTGCTGGCCGTGGTGCTCGCGATCTTCGTGGGCGCCGCGCTGCTGTTCCCGGAAAGGTTCTAGGTGACCACCACAACGGCGGGGATCGCGTTCCTCGCCCTGCTGATCCTCGCGCTGGCGGCGGTCCACGTGCCGCTGGGCGACTACATGTACCGGGTCTACACCTCGGAGCACGACTCCCGCGTCGAACGCGTCGTCTACCGGTTGATCGGCGCCGACCCGAGATCCGAGCAGAGTTGGGGCGCGTACGCCCGCAGTGTGCTGGCCTTCTCCGCGGTCGGCATCCTGTTCCTGTTCGTCCTCCAACTCGTCCAGGGGAGACTGCCGCTGCATCTCAACGACCCGGCCACGCCGATGACACCGGCGCTGGCGTGGAACACCGCGGTCAGCTTCGTCACCAACACCAACTGGCAGGCCTACTCCGGTGAGTCCACCCAGGGCCACCTGGTGCAGATGGCCGGCCTCACCGTGCAGAACTTCGTCTCCGCGGCCGTCGGCATGGCCGTCGCCGTCGCGCTGGTGCGCGGGTTCGCGCGTCGCAATGCGAGTGAACTCGGCAACTTCTGGGTGGACCTGGTGCGCGGCATCTTGCGTATCCTGCTGCCGATCGCCGCGCTGGCCGCCATCGTGCTGATCGCCGGCGGCGTGATCCAGAACTTCCACCTGCATGACCAGGTGGTCGACACGCTGGCCGGGGGCCGCCAGACCATCACCGGCGGGCCGGTCGCCAGCCAGGAGGCCATCAAGGAACTCGGCACCAACGGCGGTGGCTTCTACAACGCCAACTCGGCGCACCCCTTCGAGAACCCGACCACCTGGACCAACTGGATCGAGATCTTCCTGCTGTTGGTGATCAGCTTCTCGCTGCCGCGCACCTTCGGCCGGATGGTCGGCAGCCGCAAGCAGGGCTACGCGATCGTGGCCGTGATGGGTGTGCTGGCGCTGATCAGCGTGACGCTGATGCTGCGGTTCCAGCTCCAGGCCCACGGCACCGTCCCGACCGCGGTCGGCTCGGCGATGGAGGGCGTCGAACAGCGCTTCGGGGTGGCCGATTCCGCGGTGTTCGCCGACGCCACCACCCTGACCTCGACCGGCGCGGTGGACTCGTTCCACGACTCCTACACCAGCCTGGGCGGCATGATGACGCTGTTCAACATGCAGCTCGGTGAGGTCGCACCCGGCGGCACCGGATCGGGCCTATACGGCATGCTGATCCTCGCGGTGATCACGGTGTTCATCGCCGGCCTGATGGTCGGGCGTACCCCGGAATACCTCGGTAAGAAGATCACACCGCGTGAGATCAAGCTCGCCGCAAGCTATTTCCTGGTCACACCGCTGCTGGTGCTGACCGGAACCGCGGTCGCGATGGCGACCCCCGGACAGCGGGCCGGCATGCTCAACTCCGGGCCGCACGGCCTGTCCGAGGTGCTCTACGCGTTCACCTCGGCCGCGAACAACAACGGGTCCGCATTCGCCGGCCTGTCCGTCAACACCGACTGGTACAACACCGCGCTGGGCCTGGCCATGGTGTTCGGCCGGTTCCTCCCGATCATCGTGGTGCTCGCCCTGGCCGGCTCGCTGGCCAGGCAGGGCCACACGCCGGAGTCGATCGGTACGCTGCCCACCCACCGACCGCAGTTCGTCGGAATGGTCGCCGGGGTCACGCTCATCCTGGTTGCCCTCACCTTCCTGCCCGTTCTCGCACTCGGGCCCCTCGCCGAAGGAATCCACTGATCATGTCCGCCAACACGATCGCGGCCGACACCGCGACGAAGGCAACCACGAAGAAGCAGATGCCGGGGGGGCTACTCGACCCGAAGCTGCTGTGGAAGTCGCTGCCCGACGCTCTGCGCAAGCTCGACCCACGAACGCTGTGGCGCAATCCGGTGATGTTCATCGTCGAGATCGGGGCGGTCTGGGCCACGATTCTGGCCGTCATCAGCCCGAGCTGGTTCGGCTGGCTCATCGTGTTCTGGCTGTGGCTGACCGTGGTCTTCGCCAACCTCGCCGAAGCCGTCGCCGAAGGCCGCGGCAAGGCCCAGGCCGAATCTTTACGAAAGACCAAGGCCGACACCATGGCCCGACGCCTGACCGGCTGGGCGCCGGGCACGCCCGGTAAGGAGGAGGAAGTCGCCGCACCCATGCTGAACCAGGGTGACATCGTCGTCGTCGAAGCCGGACAGGTCATCCCCGGCGACGGTGATGTGGTGGAAGGCATTGCCTCGGTGGACGAGTCGGCAATCACCGGCGAGTCCGCCCCGGTCATCCGCGAGTCGGGCGGTGACCGATCAGCGGTCACCGGTGGAACCACGGTGCTGTCGGACCGGATCGTCGTCCAGATCACCCAGAAGCCGGGCGAGAGCTTCATCGACCGGATGATCGCCCTGGTCGAGGGCGCCAACCGACAGAAGACGCCCAACGAGATCGCCCTGAACATCCTGCTTGCCGCGTTGACCCTGATCTTCATCTTCGCGGTGGCCACCTTGCAGCCACTCGCGATCTTCTCCAAGGACAACAATCCCGGAGTACCGGACTCGTTGGCGCTCACCACAAGCGGCATCACCGGAATCGTGATGGTGTCGCTGCTGGTCTGTCTGATCCCGACTACCATCGGCGCGCTGCTGTCGGCGATCGGCATCGCCGGCATGGACCGGCTTGTCCAGCGCAATGTGCTGGCCATGTCCGGACGCGCCGTCGAAGCCGCCGGCGACGTGAACACTCTGCTGCTGGACAAGACCGGCACGATCACGCTGGGCAATCGGCAGGCCTCGGATTTCGTTCCGCTGCCGGGGGTCACCGCCGATCAGCTCGCCGACGCCGCGCAGCTGTCCAGCCTGTCCGACGAAACACCCGAGGGCCGCTCGATCGTGGTGTTCGCCAAGGAGAATTTCGGCCTGCGGGCCCGCACCCCGGGCGAACTGGTCAACGCCCAGTGGGTGGAGTTCTCGGCGACGACGAGGATGTCCGGCGTCGACCTGGACAACGGACACCAACTGCGGAAGGGCGCGGCCAGCTCGGTGGCCCAGTGGGTGCGCGACCAGGGCGGCACCGTGCCCACCGACCTCGGCACCCTCGTCGACGGCATCTCGGCCGGCGGCGGCACCCCGCTGGTCGTCGGGCAGGAGCTCGAGGGAAAGGCCGAGGTGCTGGGCGTCATCCATCTCAAGGACGTCGTCAAACAGGGCATGCGGGAACGTTTCGACGAGATGCGCAAGATGGGCATCCGCACGGTGATGATCACCGGGGACAACCCGTTGACCGCCAAGGCGATCGCCGACGAGGCCGGTGTCGACGACTTCCTCGCCGAAGCCACCCCGGAGGACAAGCTCGCGCTGATCAAGCGCGAACAGGAGGGCGGCAAGCTGGTCGCGATGACCGGTGACGGCACCAACGACGCGCCGGCGCTGGCCCAGGCCGATGTGGGCGTGGCGATGAACACCGGCACCTCGGCGGCAAAAGAGGCCGGCAACATGGTCGATCTGGACAGCGACCCGACCAAGCTCATCGAGATCGTCGAGATCGGCAAGCAGCTCCTGATGACGCGCGGCTCGCTGACCACCTTTTCGATCGCCAACGACGTGGCCAAATACTTCGCCATCATCCCGGCGCTGTTCGTCGCCACCTATCCGGCGCTTGAGGCCCTTAACATCATGGGGCTGACGTCGCCGCAATCGGCCATCCTGTCTGCCGTCATCTTCAATGCGTTGATCATCGTCGCCCTGATCCCGCTCGCCTTGAAGGGCGTCGCCTACCGCCCCTCCGGCGCGGCAGCACTCCTGCGCCGCAACCTGCTCGTCTACGGCGTCGGCGGCCTGATCCTTCCCTTCGCCGGGATCAAGGTCATCGACATCGCCGTCAGCGCTCTTCATCTGGTGTAATCATGCTCAATCATCTCAGACCCGCACTCACCCTCGTCGTCATCATGACCCTGCTGACCGGCCTGGCCTATCCGCTGGCAATTAACGGCATTGCCCAGGCGGTGATGCCCGCAAACGCCAATGGCAGCCTCATCGAACGCGACGGCCAGATCATCGGCTCGGCCCTGATCGGGCAGAACTTCACCTCGGACCGCTACTTCTGGCCGCGTCCTTCGGCAACCGGCCCGGACCCCTACAACGCTTCAGCCTCCTCCGGCTCGAACCTCGGCACGACCTCGGTCAAGCTCAAGGAACGGGTGGTGGCCGACATCGATCGACTGAAGGCAACCGGGCTTGTGGCTCCCGTCCCCGGCGATGCCATGACAACCTCGGGCTCCGGCCTCGACCCGCATGTCTCACCAGCCTTTGCCGAGGCGCAGGTTGATCGTGTCGCGCAGGCGAGGGGGCTCCAGCCCACGGAGGTCGCCGATCTGGTCGGTCGGTTGATCGAACAGCCGGACTTCGGCGTTATCGGCGAAGCAACGGTCAATGTGCTAGAGCTCAATCTGGCGCTTGATGCCCTGAACAAATGAGAACTTGATGGCGGACGACGACCGCAGGGACGAAAGACGTCCCGATCCCGATGCCCTGCTTGCCCTGGCGGAGAAAGACCGCCGGGGCAAGCTGACTGTCTTCCTGGGCGCAGCTCCAGGGGTCGGCAAAACCTATGCCATGCTGTCGCGTGCCCGACGCCTCAAGGCGGACGGGTTGGATGTCGTGGTGGGGCTGGTCGAAACCCATGGGCGCAGCGAGACGGCGGCGCTGCTGGAGGGGCTGGAAATCCTGCCCCGCCGGCGGGTGGCCCATCGCGGGCGCATGCTGGAGGAGTTCGATCTCGATGCGGCGCTCGAGCGGCGCCCTCGCATCGTCATCGTCGATGAACTCGCCCACACCAATCCGGAGGATAGCCGCCATCCCAAACGCTACCAGGACATCGAGGAGCTGATCGCGGCCGGCATCGACGTCTGGACGGCACTCAACATCCAGCATCTCGAAAGCCTGGCCGATCTGGTCGCCCAGATCACAGGCGTCACCGTGCGCGAGCGCGTGCCCGACGTTGTGTTGAAACGGGCCGACGACGTGCTGCTCGTCGACCTCTCGCCCTCGGAACTCATCGAACGGCTGAAGGAGGGCAAGGTCTACCTGCCCGAAAGCGCGAGCCGCGCCGTTGACCGCTTCTTCCGTCTCGGCAATCTGACGGCGCTTCGCGAACTGGCGCTCCGCCGGACGGCGGATCGCGTCGACGACCAGATGGTCGATTATCTGAAGCAGAATGCGATCGATGGCCCCTGGGCGACGGGCGAGCGGCTCCTGGTCTGTGTCGGATCGGACGCCCTCTCGGAAAAGGTCGTGCGGGTGGCAAGCCGGCTCGCCTCCGGGCTCAATGCACCCTGGCTCGTCGTCTCGATCGAGCGGGCCGACCGGGAGGTCGAGACACCCGAGCGCCTGCAGCGCATCGAAACCCTCTTCCGCCTTGCCGAACAACTCGGCGCCGAAACGCGACGGATCATCGGCAATGACTTTGTCGAGGAGATCCTGAAGCTCGCCCGCCGCGAGCATGTGACCCAGATCGTGATCGGCACCCGCAAGCGGAACCCTTGGCAAAAGCTCGTCAGCCGCTCTCTGCCGGATGCTCTCTCACGCAGCGCGTCCGGCCTTGGCATTCATATCGTGACCCCGGACGGCACCGCCAATGAGACCCGCCGCGCGCCCTTCACCATGCCGAAAGCCTCGTCCCTGAGGCAGTCGGCGTTCTCGGCGCTCGGCTTCGTCACCCTGACTGCCCTGATTGGGAAAGGCATCGACCTCTTCGTCGATTTGCCGAACATCTCGCTGCTCTTCCTGCTGGCCGTGCTCGGCGCGTATGTCGTCGGCGGCTATGCGGCGGCATTTCTGGCCGCAGCCCTTTCGGCGCTAGCCTACAACTTCTTCTTGCCCTCTTCATCTTCCTCGCCGTCGCCATGATCGCGGGCGGCTTCGCCTCGCGCATCCGCGAGCAGGCGGAAGTGGCCCGCTACAGGGCAACCGCGCTGCAGTCGCTCTATGACTTCTCCCGAAAGCTCGCGAGCACCGCCAAGGGCGAGGACGCGATCTGGCTTGCGGTTTCGCAGCTGCAGGCGAGCCTCCAGCGCAGGGTCGTGCTGCTCCTGCCGCGCAAGGGCGATCTCGCCGTCGCCGCCGCCTGGCCGCCCGACACCGAACTCGACGTCACCGACCTGACGGCGGCGCGCTGGACCCATGACAAGCGGGAACCGGCCGGCCACGGCACCGGCACGCTGCCCAACAGCCGCTTCGAGTTTCGCCCGCTGCTCGGGCCCCACGGCATCGTCGGCGTCTGCGGCATCGAGCATTCCGGCGAGCGGCTGGACCTCAATGCCGAGCGCTCTCTGACTGCCATTCTCGACCAGACAGCGATCGCCCTCGATCGCGCACGGCTTGCCGACGAGACGGTCGAGCAGGCCGCGCGGCTGGAGGGCGAACGCTATCGCGAAGCGCTGCTCTCCTCCATTTCGCATGACCTGCGCACGCCACTCGCAACGATCACCGGCGCCGTCACGGGTCTGCGCGAACTCGGCGAACGCATGACGCCGGAAAACCGCGACGACCTTCTGCAGTCGATCGAAGAGGAAAGCGGCCGCATGAGCCGCTTCGTCGCCAATCTTCTCGACATGACCCGCATCGAAGCGGGGACCCTGAAGCCCAAGCAGGACTGGGTGGATATCGCCGACGTGGTCCAATCCGCCGTCGAGCGCACCCGCAAACACGCCGCCGGTCGAAGCATCGAGACCGGCATTGCCGCCGATCTGCCGCTGATCCGCGGCGACAGCGTGCTGATCGGCCAGGTGCTGTTCAATCTCCTGGACAATGCCGTCAAATACGGTGGCGAAGAGCCGGTCAATGTCTATGCCCGCCGCGACGGCAAGGATGTGCTGATCTCGGTCACCGACCATGGCAAGGGTATTCCGCCCGAAGATCTCGACCGCATCTTCGAAAAATTCTATCGCAGGGGAAAGCCGGACGGTCGCTCACCGGGCACGGGGCTCGGGCTTTCCATTGCCCGCGGCTTCGTCGAGGCGATGGGCGGACGCATCCATGCCGAGAGTCCGGCGCTGAAGAAGAAAGGCACGCGCATCGTCATGCGGTTTCCCGCCCATAGCGAAGACAAGGCCGGTGCCCGATGAACCAGTCCCGCATCCTGGTCGTCGACGATGAGCCGCAGATCCAGCGGTTCCTGAAGCCCTCGCTGACGGCCGCGTGTTATGACGTGGTCGAAGCGATGACGGGAGCCGAAGCCTTGAAGGCCGTCGCCACCCAGGCGCCGGATCTCGTCATCCTCGATCTTGGCCTGCCGGACATGGACGGCAAGGAGGTCATTGCGAGCCTCAGGGGCTGGTCGGACATTCCGATCCTCATTCTCTCCGCGCGGGATCGCGAGAGCGAGAAGATCGCCGCCCTTGATCTCGGCGCAGACGATTACGTGGAAAAACCCTTCGGCATCGGCGAACTGACCGCCCGCATCCGCACCGCGCTCCGCCATCGCGGCCGCCGCGACGCCATTCCGACGGTGACGGAAATCGACGGCCTGACCATCGACCCGATCAAGCGTCTGGTCTCGCGGGCCGGTGACCCGGTGCACCTGACGCCGAAGGAATACGACCTGCTCCTGCTGCTCGCCCGCCACGCCGGCCGCGTCGTCACCCACCGCACCCTGCTCACATCCGTCTGGGGCCCCGCCCATGGCGACGACCTCC
>CAZHUU010000037.1:31534-34710 GCA_964535335.1 uncultured Mycobacterium sp. | reverse complement strand
TCGGGGTCATCGCGTCGATGGCCTTGATACCGGTCTGCAGCGGCTCGCTGACGCTTTGGCGCTCCACCACCGAGGGCGCCTGGAGTTCCAGCGCGCGGACCTCACTCGACTCGATGTCGCCGCGGCCGTCGATCGGCTGGCCGAGCGGGTTGACCACGCGACCCAGGAACCCGTCGCCGACCGGGACCGAGAGCACCTGACCGGTGCGCTTGACCTGCTGGCCCTGCTCGATCTTCTCGAAGTCACCGAGGATGACCGCTCCGACGCTGTGCTCGTCGAGGTTCAGCGCCACCCCGAGGACACCGCCGGCGAACTCCAGCAGCTCCTGGGTCATCACCGAGGGCAGACCCTCGACGTGGGCGATGCCGTCGCCGGCGTCGATGACGGTGCCGATCTCCTCGCGCCCGGTGTCCGCCTCGAAGCTCGAGACGTAGTCCTGGATTGCGCCCTGGATGTCGTCAGCGGAGATTGTCAACTCTGCCATGGCTTTTCGTCTTCCTGCCTTTGTTGGGGTCTTGGGTGGTTCTATGCTGATCGGTCGGCTAGTCGGGCAGCTTGGTGACTGCTGCCGCCAGCCGTGAGGCCAGCGTTCCGTCGATCACCTCATCGCCGACGGCGACCGAGAGGCCGCCCAGCACATCGGGATCGATGTTCAGCTGCACCGAAACAGGGTGGTTGTAGATCCGGGCCAGCAACTGGTCGAGCCGGCTGCGCTGGGAATCGCTCAGATCGGTTGCCGCACTCACCTGCGCGACGATCTCCCCCCGGCGGGCCACGGCCAGCTGAGCCAGGCCCAGCACGGCCTCATCGGCCCGCTCGCCGCGCAGCAAGTCGACCGTCTGGGCCAACAGGGCCGTGGCGATGGCGTTGGCCCCGTTGCCCTGGCTCATCACGTTGCGAACGAGTTCGACTCGGCCCGCCGCGGGCTTGGAGTAATCGCCGAGCAGGGTGGACAGCTGCGGCTGGGCGTCGAGGATGCGACCGAATCGGAACAGCTGCTCCTCGACCTCGTCGGCCTGATTCTCGCGTTCGGCGCGAGTCAGCAGGCTCAGCCGGGCGATGTGCTCGACGGCGTCCACCAGATCGGAGGTCAGCGACCACCGCACGGACGCCGCGGTGTTGAGCACATCGAGCGTGGTGTCCCCGACCTTGCCGGCAAGCAGACGCTGAAGCAGCTGCTTCTTGGCCTCCGTCTCGCCGGAGGCCTCGGCCAGATGACGGGCAAGGATTGGCTCGGCAACAAGAAGTTTGGCTACCGACGCCAACTCATCGGACAACGTCGACAGCGCCTCGCCGGACAGACCCGACGACACCGAGTCGAACTTCTCGACCAGCGCGGCCTGTGCGTCGCGACTTGCCGAACGGAGGTCAGAAGACACCACCGGAGTGAACGCCGCCGGCGCCATCGATTCCAGTTCGTCCAGGAAGCGGTCCACGGTGGCCGACTGGGCGGCAGGATCAGCGACGTGCGCACGGACCAGTTCGGCCGCACGTCGTACCGACTCGGTGCCCAACTCCTGCCGCAGTTGGCGGACCATCTGGGCGCGCAGCAGCGAAACCTGCTGTCCGCCCTGAGCCTTGATCCGCTCCACCTCGACGTCGGCCTGGACGCGAAGCTGCTCGGCGATGCGCTCGGCATCGACGCGGGCCTCCTCGGTGATGTGCTTGGCCTCCGCCTTGGCTTCGTCGACCCGCTGCGCGTGATACTTGTCGGCGTCGGCCAACCGCTGGGCGGCCTTCGCGCTCTCGTCCAGCTGGTTGCGCACCGCCTCCTGCTGCGATGCCATCAGGCGGCGCACCGGCGGCACCGCGTACCGCCAGATGATCCAGATGATGACCAGGAAGCCGATGAGCTGGCCGATGAAGGTTGACATGTCCTACCGTCCCGGCGCTGACGCCGACGTACTGGAAACGCTGTTGGACACGGGAACACCGAGCACCCGGCTGGCCAGGTCGGCCGACAGGGTCTCCACCGATGACCTCAGGTCCGCCGCGATCGCGTCGCTCTGTTGCTTGAGCTCATCGCTCGCCTGCTGCAGCGTCGCGGCGGCCTGCTCGTTGGCGTGGCCCCGCTTGTCGTCGAGGACCGCACGACCCTCGACACGGGCCTCGTCACGGATGCCGGAGGCCTCCGTGCGGGCCGCGGCCATCTCCTTCTGGTAGTCGGATTCGGCTGCGGCCTCCTGTTCGACGGCCTTGCGGTTGTCGTTGGTGGTCTTGGCGACCATCGCTTCGCGCTCACCGAGCACCTTCTGAACCGGCGGCACGACGAATTTGCCGATCACGCCGAGCACGATCAAGAAGATGGCCAGCACGAAGAAGAAGGTGCCGTTGGGGATGAGGAAGTTCTGCGTGCCGCCTTCCTCAGCCGCCAACAGGGTGACGCTGTGCTCCCCCATGCCGACTAGGACGCGCCGGGGGTGGCGAACACGAACAGGGCCATGAACGCCAGGTTGATGAAGTACGCCGCCTCCACCAGACCAACGGTGATGAAGAACGGGGTGAACAACCGGCCCTGGGCCTCGGGTTGCCGGGCGATGCCGGAGATCAGGGCATTACCGGCGATACCGTCGCCGATACCGGCGCCGATGGCGCCGCCGCCCAGAATGAGGCCGCCGCCGATCAGGGCGCCCATGACGATGGTGGGGTCTGCTGCCATTCCTTATCCTCCTTGATTGCTGGTAGGACACCTACCAGGCTGTGGGTGGTTCGTGGGTTGAACTGCTGGGTTAACTGCGGTCAGTGGTGCTCATCTTCCAGTTCCATGGACTGGCTGAAGTACAGGATGGTCAGCAGCGCGAAGATGAACGCCTGGATCAAGCCGACGAACAGGTCGAAGGTCTTCCAGATCGCGTTCGGCGCCCACATGATGTACGGCGGGAAGAGCGCGATGAGCGCGACCATGATGCCGCCGGCGAAGATGTTGCCGAAAAGTCGGAGCGAGAGCGAGATCGGCTTGGCCAGCTCCTCGACGAGGTTGATCGGAGCCAGGAACGCCACATGGCCCTTGAGCAGCTTGACCGGGTGGCCCAGCAGACCGCGCCGCCAGATGCCCGCCGCGTGGTAGCAGAGGAACACGAAAAGCGCGAGCGCCAGGACGAAGTTGATGTCCGAGGCCGGCGGCTTGAGGAGCCCGCCCGTCCCCCCGTCCGCGGGTCCGTATTGCACCGGCTGCG
>CAZHUU010000037.1:25017-31524 GCA_964535335.1 uncultured Mycobacterium sp. | reverse complement strand
GCCGTTGGCCATCCCGTACTGCACGGGCAGCACCGATATCCAGTTCGCGATCAGGATGAAGACGAACAGCGCGACCGCCAGCGGCAGCACGAACGGGGCGATCTTCATGCCGATGGCCGATTCGATCTGGCCGCGCATCTGGGTGGTGATGGCCTCCCAGAAGAGCTGCACGCCGCTGGGGACGCCGGTCGAGGTGACCTTGGCCCGCAGGAAGAACGCCAGGGCGATGGTGATGACCGCGGCGATGGCCGTGGCCAGCACGGTGTCGGTGTTCACGGTCATGCCCAGCCAGTGGGCCGTGGTGTGATGACCGACCTCGATCGCGCCCTCGGCGAGGATTCGTTCACTCATGGTGTGCTCAATCCTTCGGTGCTTCGTCTGGGGTGGCCGCAACGCCATGTCCCGCGGCCAGTTGGTCGTTGTCGCCCGTGCGCATCTTCTTCCACACCGGCAGCGCCGTACTCAAAACCAGCAAAACTTGGAACAGCGCCAGGCCGAAGAGCGCGCCCAGGCCGGAAGGCCGGAAGGCGAAGGCGATCGCCAGGCCGACGACGGAGATGACGAGCAGCCGGGTGGCCGAGTTCAGCGCCATCTTGCGCTTGAGGGGATGGTCCTCGGCGGTGATCGACTCGACCGACCGCTGCACCAGCACCGCGTTGAGCAGGCCCAGGGCCAGACCCACGCCGAGGAAGACGCCGAACATGACGTGGCCCGCGAGCGCGGCCAGACCCACCGCAACCGCGGTCAGAACGCAGGAGATGACGAGCAGCCGAACGGGCCGGAAGGCAACGGACGGAAACACCAACGGCGCATCTTGCGCTGGCGTCGTCACAGGTCCACCTCAATCTTGCGTCGTCGCGAACTGGCCGGGTGATTGCCGGATGGCCCGCCGAGCGTATCGAACAGGCCGAGGCGCGGTGGAATCACCCAAGGGGCAGCTCCCTTTGTCGGTCGTTTTCGGCGCCGATCGGACGCGAATCCGAGGGGCCGGGGGCCGGCAACCCGCGAGCTTTCTTCATCTCTCGGCTGGGTTCTGCCAGCACCGTACCACATGGTAGACAGCCCTAAACACGTCTACTACTTGCTGTCGTACGCTCCGTCGTAATCGTCTTCGCTGCGGCGCAATAGCGGGATCAGTGTGACCACGATGGCCACCACGATCGCGGCCAACATGACCGCCCCGGTGTAGCGCGGATCGAAGAAGATCGTGCTCGCCGTCCCCAGTGCGACGATGCCGACCCAGAGATAGATCAGCAGCACCACCCGGCGGTGCGAATGGCCGATCTGCAGCAGCCGATGGTGCAGGTGCATCTTGTCGGGACTGAACGGGCTCAGCCCCGCGCGGGTGCGTCGGACGATGGCCAGCAGCATGTCCAGCGCCGGCACGAACATCACCGCCACGACGAGCAGGAACGGCGACAGCAGGGCGAACACATCGCGGGCCCCGTAGGCGCTCTGCGAGATCGGGCCCGCCGCCGTCGTCGACGCCGCGGCCAGCATCAGGCCGATCAGCATCGACCCGGAGTCGCCCATGAAGATCCGGGCGCGGTAGAAGTTGTGCGGCAGGAAGCCCAGGCACGCCCCCGCCAGCACCACGGAGATCACCGCCGGCGGGTAGAACAGCACATCGCCGCCGTGGTCGCGGAGCAGCCCGACCGAGAAGATGCAGATCGCCAGCGCGGTGATCAGCCCGAGCCCCGCCGCCAGCCCGTCGAGCCCGTCGACGAAGTTCATCGCGTTGACGATCGAGACGGTCAGCGCCAGCGTCAGCAGGATCGAGGAGACCTGGTCCAGCACGATGGTGCCGACTCCGCCGATCGGGATGTAGAGCACACTCCACGCCACACCCATGGTGACCAGGACGCTGGCGGCGGTGATCTGGCCGGCGAACTTGGTCAGGGCGTCCAGCCCCCAGCGGTCGTCGATGAGGCCGATACCCATGATCAGCCCGCCCGCGACGACCACGGCGGGCATGCCCGAGGAGTAGATGAACCCGCGGGTGAGCGCGGGCAGCTGGGAGGCCAGGAACACCGCGGCGATGACCCCGACGTACATCGCCAGGCCGCCCATCCGTGGGGTCGGGTGCAGGTGGACGTCGCGTTCCCGCGGGTAGGCCACCGCCCCCAGCCGGGTGGCGAGCACGCGCACCCAGCCGGTGGCGAAGTAGGTGACGATCGCGGCGGTCAGTCCGACCAGAACGAGTTCACGCAGCGGAACGCCGGCGCCGCGGTCGGACAGCGCCAGCACGCGTTCGGACGGCAGCATCGCGGCGGCGCGGAAAGCCGACACGGCGAGAACGTCGGTTGGGCTCACCATCGCAGAAAACGGTACTGCACCGACCTGAGACCGGCGGTGCGCTCAGGCGCTCAGCGAGGCCACGTCGGTGCCCAGCACGTCGGCGACGGCCCGCGCGCTGATCGGGCCTTCGCGCAGGATTCTCGGCTCGGGTCCGGTGAGATCGACGATCGTGGAGGCGGCCTGTGCCGCCGAGGGGCCGGCGTCGAGGTAGACGTCGACGAGATCGCCGAGTTGATTCTGGGCCTCGGCGGCGGTGGTGGCCGGCGGGCGCCCGGAGATGTTGGCGCTCGAGACCGCCATCGGGCCGACCTCCCGCAGCAGTTCGATCGCCACCGGGTGCAGCGGCATCCGCAGCATCACGGTCCCGCGCGCGTCGCCGAGGTCCCACTGCAGCGACGGCGCCTGCTGCACGACCAGGCTCAGGGCGCCCGGCCAGAAGGCCCGGATCAGTTCGCGGGCGCTGTGCGGCACGGTGTAGACCAGCCCCTCGATGGTGTGCCAGGAGCCGACGAGCACACCGACCGGCATGTCCCGGCCGCGGCCCTTGGCGGCGAGCAGACCGGTGACGGCCCCGCTGTCGAACGCGTCCGCGCCGAGCCCGTACACGGTGTCGGTGGGCATGACGACGAGCCGGCCGCTCTTCACCGCACCGGCCGCCGCGGAGATCGCGCCGGCGCGCTGGTGCGGGTCGCTGCAGTCGAACACCTGCGTCACAAGGACACCTCCCGCTCCTCCTGTTCGGCCCGGCGAGCCGTGACGAACCGGGGCCGCCCGGCGAGATCGCGGTGTGCCGTCACCGCGGTGAACAGCCCGGTGCCGGTGATCAATTCGACGGTCTGCCCCGACGTGGTGTCGTCGTGCTCGACGGCCAGCAGACCACCGGCCTTCAGCCAGTTGCCCGCATGCTCGACGATCGGTGCGATGACCGCCATGCCGTCCGCGCCGCCGAACAGGGCATGCGACGGGTCATGCTGGGCCACTTCGGGTTCCAGCTGTGCTCCGGCGGGGATGTACGGCGGGTTGGCCACCACCAGATCGACGGTACCGGTCAACTCCGGCAACAGCGCCGGTGTGGTGACATCGACCTGGACCAATTCCACCGCCGAGGATTCGGCGTTGCGCCGGGCGTAGGCCAGCGCCGCGCCGTCGTCGTCGACCGCGATCACCCGCGCTCGCGGCCACTGGCGAGCCAATGCGACGGCGAGCGCGCCGGAACCGGTACACAGGTCCACGATCAGTGGATCGGCCGGAAGCGGCTGGGACAGCGCCCATTCCAGCATCGCCTCGGTCTCCGGCCGCGGGATGAACACGCCGGGGCCGACGTGCAGGGTCAGCGGGCCGAACGCGGCGGTGCCGGTGATGTGCTGCAACGGGATTCGACGGCTGCGGGCCACGATCAGTTCGTCATAGCGGCCGAAGAACTCGGCGTCGGGGACGGCCATGACGGCCAGCCGGCCGCGTTCGGTGCCGGCGGCGTGGGCGGCGAGCAGTTCGGCATCGGTGCGCGCGGAGTCGATCCCGGCCTCGGCGAGTGCAGCGGCGGCCTGCTCGATGGCCTGCCGGAGCCGGTGCCGCGTCCCTGCTCGGCTCCCACTCGCCGTGGTCATGCCTGTTGCAGCCGGGCTTGTTTGTCGGCGGCGGCCAGCGCATCGAGCACGGCGTCGAGATCGCCGTCGAGCACCTGGTCGAGGTTGTGCGCCTTGACGCCGACCCGGTGGTCGGTGATCCGGTTCTCCGGGAAGTTGTAGGTGCGGATCCGTTCGCTGCGGTCGACGGTGCGGATCTGGCTGGCCCGGTCGGCGGAGGCGTCGGCCTGTGCCTGCTCCTCCGCGAGCACCTGCAACCGCGCCGCCAGCACCTGCATGGCCCGCGCCTTGTTCTGCAGCTGGGAGCGCTCGTTCTGGCAGGTGACGACGATCCCGGTGGGCAGGTGGGTGATCCGAACCGCCGAGTCGGTGGTGTTGACGCCCTGACCGCCCTTACCGGAGGACCGGTAGACGTCGATGCGCAGATCGGACTCGTCGATCTGGACCTCTTCGACCTCTTCGGGTTCGGGGTACACCAGCACGCCCGCGGCCGAGGTGTGCACCCGGCCCTGCGACTCGGTCACCGGTACCCGCTGGACCCGGTGCACGCCGCCTTCGAACTTCAATCGCGACCACACCCCATCGGCGGAGTCGCCCCTGCCGGTGATCGACAGCGTCGCCTCCTTGTAGCCGCCGAGATCGGAGAAGGTCTCGTCGAGGACGGTGACCTTCCAGCCCTGGCGTTCGGCGTAGCGGATGTACATGCGGGCCAGGTCGGCGGCGAACAGCGCCGACTCCTCGCCGCCCTCCCCCGATTTCACCTCGAGCACGATGTCGTCGGGGTCGTGCGGGTCGCGTGGCGCCAGCATGTCGGTCAATGCGGCGTCGAGTTCGGCGACCTTGGCCTCCAACTCGGGTACCTCGGCGGCGAACGACGCATCGTCGAGGGCGAGTTCGCGCGCGGCCTCCAGGTCGCCGCGGGCCGATTCGAGCTTGTGGTGCGCGGCGACGATCGGGGCCAGCTTTGCGAACCGCTTACCCACCCGGCGGGCGTTGACGACGTCGTCGTGCAGTTGCGGGTCGGAGAGTTGACGCTCGAGGTCGGCATGCTCGGCGAGGACGGCGTCGATCGCCATCGCGGCTTGGTGCGCCATTCAACCCTCCTGACGTCAACTGTGCCCGAACACAAACCGACGCCCGGCCTGCGCGGATGGCGGCAGAGCGGGCGTCGGTGCGGCAGCTAGTTGTCGGCCGACTCGGCAGTGTTCGCCTTCTGCTCTCCCGTCGCTGCGCTCGCCCCGGTGCGCTTGCCGTAGCGCTTCTCGAAGCGGGCCACGCGGCCGCCGCTGTCGAGGATCTTCTGCTTGCCGGTGTAGAACGGGTGGCACTGCGAGCAGACCTCGACCACGATGTGGCCGCCCGCCTTGGTGCTACGCGTGGTGAAGCTGTTGCCACAGCCGCAGACCACGGTGGTCTCGCCGTAGGCAGGATGAATGCCTGATTTCATGATGTCCTCTTCATTCGTAGGTCGCCGGGTCGCCCTCGGGATATGTCCCTGGCAGGGGGCGTGAACCGGTACCTGAGGTGGTCGACGATCCAGTATGCCAGGTTGACCGTCACCTGCCCAAACGCGTCGACGCGGGGGGCTTATTCCGGGGTTCGGACGGTGTACGCCCTGCCGCGCGGCTCCCGCGTCCACAGCCGGCCGCCGGGCGGGTCGACGCCGCGGGCGACCAGTTCGCGTTTGAGGACCTTGTTGGTGGCGGTGGCCGGCAGCCGGCCGGTGATCCAGACGTGGCGCGGCCAGGCCTTCGGCGACAGGTCGGGCTGCATGGCCAGGAAGTCGGTGAAGGTGTCGGGGGTCAGTTCGGTGTCGTCGGCCAGCACGATCGCGGCCATCACCTGGTCGCCCACATGCTCGTCGGGAACCGGGTAGACCGCGACCTGACTGACCTCGGGCAGCCGCAGGATGATGCGCTCGATGGGGGCCGCCGCCATGTTCTCGCCGTCGACGCGCATCCAGTCCGCGGTGCGTCCGGCCAGGTAGATCCAGCCGTCAGCGTCGCGGTAGCCCAGGTCGCCCGACCAGTACATGCCGTGCCGCAGCCGCTCGTCGGTGGCGTTCTGGTCGTTGTAGTAGCCGCCGAACATGCCGCCGCCGGTGGTGTTGACGATCTCGCCGATCGCCTCGTCCGGGTTGGCCAGGGCGCCGGTGTCGTCGAACCGCGCGACCGCGCACTCCTGCAGCGTCTCGGCGTCGTAGATCGCGACGCCGGGGAATCCGCGGCCGACCGATCCGGGCGGGCAGTCGTCCTCGCGGGTGATGATGACCGCGCCCTCAGTGGATCCGAACCCGTCCCAGACCGTGCAGCCGAACCGTCGGCTGAACTGCTCGATGTCGCGGTCGGTGGCCTCGTTGCCGAAGGCGACCCGCAACGGGTTGTCGTGGTCATCGGGGTGCTCCGGGGTGGCAAGCACATAGGCCAGTGGCTTGCCGACGTAGTTCATATAGGTGACGCCGTATCGCCGCAGATCGTCGAGTAGGCCGGAAGCGGAGAACGTCGCGGGCGCCATCGCGGCACCCGCGGACAGGGCGACCGCCCAGCCCGCCATCAGTGCGTTGGAGTGGAACAGCGGCATCGACAGGTAACAGACGTCGGCGGCGGTGATCTCGAAGCGCTGC
>CAZHUU010000037.1:0-25007 GCA_964535335.1 uncultured Mycobacterium sp. | reverse complement strand
TCGAGCCGGTCTGCCTCGACCAGTGCGGCGCCGGCGAACGGCACCATCATGTGGGCGACCTGGACCGCCTTCGGCTCGCCGCTGGTGCCGGAGGTGAAGATCAGCATGAACGTGTCGGTGGCCGTCACCTCCCGATGCGGGGTGAGCTCGCCGGCGTCGGCGAGCAGCTTCGTCCACTCCTCGGAATCGACGCCGAGCACTCGGACACCCGCCAGGTCGAGGCCGTCCAGCAGGCCCCGGTGGGCGGCGTCGGTGAGCAGGATCTGGCAGTCCGCCTTGACGATGTCGCGGGCCAGGGCCTCGCCGCGGCGGGTGTCGTTGACGCCGCAGAGCACGTATCCCCCGAGTCCGGCGGCCGCCATGGCGGTCAGCACCTCCGGGGTGTTGCCCAGCAGGGTGCCGACGTGCAACGGCCGGTCGGGGTCGGCGAGCCCGGTCAGCCCGGCCGCCTGCCGGGTCGCGTCGTGCAGGTGCTCGCGCCAGGTCCAGACCCGGTCGCCGTACTTGACCGCGGGGGCGGGATTGTCGAGGTGCTCCCGCAGCAGTTGCTGGACGGTGTCGGCCATTGATCTCCCGCCTGGTTGGGCTCTCCTGCCGCCGGAGCGGCGACACCCGCCACAATAGAAGCGCAGGGTAAACAGGATTACAAATCTGTCTACTGGCCCGAACGGCTCGCCGGTTTGCGACGATGTCGGAGGTTCCAGACGACCTGAAGGAGACGCCGGGGTGATCGCCAGCACCGAAGCCGCCAGTCCTACCGAGACGAAGAGCGTCCGGGAGCGACTGATCGACGCGGCGGAGGCGTGCCTGCGCGCCAAGGGCATCCGCGCGACGACGGTGTCCGAGGTGGCCGAGGCGGCCGGCGTTTCGCGCGGCTGGCTGTACCGCCACTACCCCGACAAGGCATCGCTGCTGGGTGCGGCCATCGTGCGGCTCAACGAGGCGTTCTGGGGCGAGTCGAATCGAACCCTGTCGGCGATCAGCGGGTTCGAGGAGCAGCTGGCGGTCGGGGTGCGGCTGGGCCGCAGCGCGTACGAGACGCCGGGCGCGCTGGTGATGCAGCTGCGCCGGGACGAGCCCGAGGAGTTCGCGGCGTGCGCCGGCGCCGGCGTGCAGGGGCTGGTGCCCGATCTCGGCAGGTTCTGGCGGCCTTACCTGGAGGCGGCCCGCGACCGCGGCGAGATCCACGTGGAGACCGAACTGGACGAGGCCGCCGAGTGGGTGGCCCGGGTGCAGATCAGCCTGGGCACGGTGCCGGGAGACACCCTCGATCCCGACGACCACGCCGCAGTGCTGCGCCACATGCGGCGCTACGTGCTGCCCGCGCTGAGGATCCCTCCCGCACAGTGAGATTCAGGCGACGCGGTGCGCCTCGACCTCGTCGCTGATCGGGCTGGGGCGGCCGCCGAGCACCATGAGGATGTCGCGGATCGGCGCCGTCAGCAGGTGGCCGTGGCCCTCGGTGAAGTCGGCATCGGTGGCCACCAGCCGAATGCCCTTGAGCCGCTTGGCAGGTTGCATCGGAAACGTCATGTGCCACAGGTGTTCCGCGCACGCCGCGGCAGCTGCCGGGGGCATCGGGCGGTCGATCCCGAGCGGAACCGCGATGTCCTGGCCGTGCACCAGGACGTCGGTCAACGGGTCGAGCGGTTTGGTCCCCACGATGCGCTTGCGCGAGCCGACCATGGCGCGCATCGCTGCGACGATCTCGGCCGGTGATCTGTTGTCTCCCAGGGCAAGTCGATTGATCATCGGGTCGAAGCGGAAGCCCGACTTCAGGCCTTCGAGCACCACGCGGACCGGGCCCATCTGGGAGTGCGTCAGATGGGCCGCGACATCGCGCACCCGCCATCCCTCGCACAGCGACGGGACGGCCCACTGCTCGGCGGTGAGGGTCTCGAGAAGATCGGCCAGATCGGCGCGCTGGTCATCGATATTGCGCCAGATCTCGTCGGTGTTCATCGCTGATCCTTAGGTCAAGACAGCACTGCATGGCGGCGAATCCATCTGAGCGCCAGAAGCTATCACGCACTCGGCGCCTGGTCGACCGACCTGCCGGAATTCCCCGATCCGCACCGTGGCCGGCAGTCGGGCTGCCACAATCGCTGTTCATGACCGCCCACCGCACGATGACGTTTGCTCTGGCCGCGGCGCTCTCGGGAGCCCTGGTCGCCTGCGGCGGGTCAGCAGCCGAGCCCACCACACCGGCCACCGTCACCCCGACGGCGACGACCAGCGCGGCCGCCGCGACCGGCGGCGTCAGCAACGGCCAGACTTACACCGTCACCCCGACCAGCACGGGTGACGCCACCGCCGACGGCACCGGCCGCTGGACGCTGATGGTCGACACCATCTCCGGGGGCGACGCGAAGGTGGCGGACACCTTCAACCGGGCGGTGCAGGCGTCGGCCCAGGGCCAACTCGACCCGGTCAAGCGGGACGCCGGCAACGACGGCACCTGGACCTTCGACACCAAACCGGAGATCTTCTTCGGCAGCGCGTCGGTGTCCGAACTGATCAGCGGCCTGTACATCCATGTGCCGTCGGCGCATCCGACGAACTACGTCAGCACCGTGGTGATCGACTCCCGGTCGGCGACTCCGATCACCCTCAAGGAGTTGTTCAGCGACGAACAGGCCGGCCTGAACCGGCTGTCGCAGCAGACCAAGCTGCTGCTGCCCGCCGTGATGGGCACCGGGGACACCCCGATGCCCGCCGAACCGGGCAACGAGCCGGTCGAGGCCAACTTCGCGAACTGGATCCCCACCCCGAACGGACTGGAGATCCACTTCGCGGACTACCAGTTCGCGCACGGCCTGCCGGTGTTGACGGTGCCGTGGTCGGCGCTCGACGACCTGCTGGCACCCGGGATGGCCGCCCTGCGGCAGCCCTGACGCCGGTCAGTCGACGTCCGGTGCCCCCGGGGCCGTCTTGGAGACCTGCACCAGGAACTCGTAGTTGGTCTTGGTCTTGCGCAGCTGGCTCATCAGCAGGTCGATGGCCTGATGGGAGTCCAGGCCGGACAGCACCCGGCGCAGCTTGTGCACGATGGCGAACTCGTCGGCCGACAGCAGCAACTCGTCCTTGCGGGTGCCGGACGGGTTGACGTCGACCGCGGGGAACACCCGACGCTCGGCGATCTTGCGGTCGAGCTTGAGCTCGGCGTTGCCGGTGCCCTTGAACTCCTCGAAGATCACCGTGTCACCGGTCGAGCCGGTTTCCACCATGGCGGTGGCGATGATGGTCAGCGAGCCGCCGAATTCGATGTTGCGCGCCGCGCCGAGGAACCGCTTGGGCGGGTAGAGCGCGGTGGAGTCCACACCACCGGACAGGATGCGCCCGGATGCCGGCGAGGCGTTGTTGTAGGCGCGACCGAGCCGGGTGATCGAGTCGAGCAGCACGACGACGTCCTTGCCCTGCTCCACCAGTCGCTTGGCCCGCTCGATGGCGAGTTCGGCGGCCTGGGTGTGGTCCGACGGCGGCCGGTCGAAGGTCGAGGCGATGACCTCACCCTTGACCGAACGCTGCATGTCGGTGACCTCTTCGGGCCGTTCGTCGACCAGCACGACCATCAGGTGGCACTCCGGGTTGTTGCGGGTGATCGCGTTCGCGATGTCCTGCATGATCGTGGTCTTGCCCGCCTTGGGCGGCGAGACGATCAGCGCGCGCTGACCCTTGCCGATCGGCATGATCAGGTCGATCACGCGGGTGGTCAGCTTCTCCGGGGTGGTCTCCAGCCGCAGCCGCTGGTTGGGGTACAGCGGGGTCAGCTTGCCGAACTCGGGACGCTTGCGGGCGTCCTCCACCGGGCCGCCGTTGACACTGTCCAGCCGCACCAGCGGGTTGAACTTCTGCCGCGAGTTCTGGCCGCCGCCGTCGCCCTCCTTGGCCACCCGGACCGCACCGGTGACGGCGTCACCACGGCGCAGGCCGTTCTTGCGGACCATGTTCATCGAGACGTAGACGTCGTTCGGACCGGCGAGGTAGCCGGAGGTCCGCACGAACGCGTAGTTGTCGAGCACGTCGAGGATGCCGGCGACCGGCTGGACGACGTCGTCCTCGCGCAGTTCGGGCTCGTTGCCGCCGCCCTCACCGCCGGCCCGCTCACCGCGGCGCCTGCGGTCCCGGAACCGGCGGCCGCGGCGGCCCTGCCGACCCTCGTCGTCGTCGCCACCGCGGTTCTGCTGGCCGCCGGAGGACCCGTCGCCGCCCTGGTCGGCGGAGTCGCGGCTGTCCTGGCGGTTCTCATTCCTGGGCTGGTTGCGGCCGGATCCGTTGTCCGACGGCTGTTCGCCGCGGTCTTTGTCCCCGCCGTCCTTCTGGCCACCGTCGCTGGGGGCACCGGCCTCCCGGGAGGCGCCGCGGCGCTCGCGGCGGCGCTGCTCGCCACCATCGCCCCCGGTCTCGGTGGCGCCAGCGGTCGCGGCAGCCTCGTCGATGCGCTCGGCGCCCGGTTCGGCCTTGCCGTGTTCACCGGCGTCGTCCCGCCCGTCACCGCCGTTGTGACCGGCGCCGCCGCCGCTGTTCTGACGGTCCTTGATGGCGGTGATCAGCTCGCTCTTGCGCATGCCGGAGGTGCCCTTGACGCCGACCCGGTTCGCCAGTGCGCGCAGTTCGGGCAGCACCATGGCGGCCAGACCGGTCTCTCCGGCGGAACCGGCACCCGCACCCGCGGTCACCTGCGACTCGGCTTCTGGCTTCGAATCGTGGGCCGGGGGGATGTCGGCGGCGGACGGCGACTCCGTGTTGGGGGCGCTGTCTCCAGCCGTGATCAGGTCCGTATCAGACACGGATTTCCTTTCTTCCCTCGCTGTCTTTCGTCTTGCGAGGGGTTCTGGCATTCAGCCGATTCGCTGAATGCGAAGTCTCACCGTCATCGGTGCCAACGGTGATGCCGGGATCCGCGGCTACCTGGCGAACCGTCAGCCCACGATTGGAACACGATGAGAATTGGTGGTCGTCCTAGGGTAGGCGCAGGTGCAGACGCTGCGATTGCCGGACGGCACCGAGGATAGCCGCCTTCGGGGCCCGAAGCAAGAAAACCACACCGGCGGGTGCCCCCTCAGCCGCGGACGGCCGCACCCGCGTTCCAGCGGACCGGTTCTCCGATGCTCATCTCGCTGACGGCGAATCCGTTCGCGATACCGAACTCCAACGCCTCGTCCGGCAGTTTGGGGGCGGTGGTCAGGCCCAGAACGGACGGACCGGCACCGGATAACACCGCTGGAACGCCACAACGCCGCAGGACCTGCAGGTATTCCGCCGAAGCCGGCATCGCGGGGGCCCGCTGCGACTGGTGCAGCGCATCCTCGGTGGCCGCCATCAGCAGATCCGGCCGCTCGGTGAGCGCGATCACCAGCAGGGCGGCCCGGCTGACGTTGAATCGGGCCGCTTCGTGGCTGACCTGGGCCGGCAGCAGCACCCGGGTCTCCGCGGTCGAGGAGCGCACTTCCGGGACGGCAGCGAAGAGATGGATGTCGGGGTGCAGTCGCAGTCGGGCCGCGGCGTATGCCGGCGATCCGTCAACCGTCTCGACCCACGAAACGACCGCTCCGCCCAGCACCGCCGCGGAGGCATTGTCCGGATGCCCCTCGAACTCCGAGGACAGCTGGATCAGCTGCACCTCGGTCAACGGATCCAGATCAGCTTGTGCCACAAGGCCGTTCGCGACCGCGAGACCGCCGACTACCGCCGCCGCCGACGAGCCGAGGCCGCGTGAGTGCGGAATGGCGTTGCGGCAGCGCAGGATCAGCCCCGGGGCGGTCGCTCCGGCGGCGGCCAGGCCGTGGTGGATCGCCCGGACCACGAGGTGCTCGTGGGTGTGCGGCACATGCCCGGCGCCCTCCCCCTCCACCTCGACGATCAGGCCGGAATCGGTGGTCTCGACGGCGATCTCGTCGTAACGACCCAACGCGAGCCCGATGCTGTCGAAACCGGGACCCAGGTTGGCGCTGGACGCCGCGACGGTGGCGCTGGACCGCAGGCCGGCAGGCAGGCTCGTGGTCACCGACAGTCCGCCTTCATCCGAGGCCCAACTCGGCGACGACGGCGCCGGGATCGACCGGTAGCGGAGTGACGGTCGGCATGTCACGCAGGGCGGTGTCGGGGTCCTTCAGCCCGTTGCCGGTGACGGTGCACACCACCGTGGAACCGGGCCTGACCCAGCCGTCTTCGACCGACTTCAGCAACCCGGCGATGCTGGCCGCCGAGGCCGGCTCGACGAAGACGCCCTCGGACTCGGCGACCAGGTGGTAGGCGGCGAGGATCTCGTCGTCGGTGGCAGCCAGGAAGCGGCCGTTCGACTCCTGTTGGGCGGTGACCGCACCATCCCAGGAGGCCGGTGATCCGATCCGGATCGCGGTGGCGAGGGTTTCGGGGTGGCTGACCGGCTTGCCCAGCACCAGCGGCGCGGCGCCGGCGGCCTGGGTGCCCAGCATGCGAGGCAACCTATCGGTGATGCCGTCACGGTGGTACTCGGTGTAACCGCGCCAGTAGGCGGTGATGTTGCCCGCGTTGCCGACCGGCAGCGAGTGCACATCGGGAGCGGTACCGAGCACGTCGACGATCTCGAACGCCGCCGTCTTCTGACCTTCGATGCGCACCGGATTCACGCTGTTGACCAGAGAGATGGTCGGGTAGTCGGCGGTGAGCTTGCGGGCCATCTCCAGGCAGTCGTCGAAGTTGCCGTCGATCTGGATGATCTTCGCGCCGTGCATGAGTGCCTGCGCCAGCTTGCCCATCGCGATCTTGCCCTGCGGGATGAGGACCGCGCAGGTGATGCCGGCCCGGGCGGCGTAGGCCGCCGCCGAGGCCGAGGTGTTGCCGGTGGACGCACACAACACCGCCTGCTGGCCGCGGGCCACCGCGTCGGTGACCGCCATGGTCATGCCGCGGTCCTTGAACGAGCCGGTGGGGTTGAGGCCCTCCACCTTCAAATACACGGTGCAGCCGGTCTTTTCGGACAGCCGCGGCGCGGGCACCAGCGGGGTGCCGCCTTCGAGCAGGGTGACCGGGGTCCAGTCCGCGGCCACCGGCAGCCGATCGCGGTAGGCCTCGATGAGACCGGGCCACGCGGTGTGGACTTTGGTGTTCATTCGCTCGTTCCCTCCAACCGCAGCACGCTGTTGATCTCGAGCACGGCGTCGAGGTCACCGAGTGCGGCGACGGTCTCCGAGAGGGCGGCGTCGGTGGCCCGGTGGGTGACCACCACGATGCGGGCGCCACAGGGCTGACCCTCCTCGTCGACGATGCCCTCCTGGCGCACCTCGGCGATGCTGACCGCCCGGGTGCCGAATTCGGCTGCCACCGAGGACAACACACCGGGCTGG
This sequence comes from uncultured Mycobacterium sp., assembly GCA_964535335.1. GTDB lineage: Bacteria > Actinomycetota > Actinomycetes > Mycobacteriales > Mycobacteriaceae > Mycobacterium. The sequence goes on along the minus strand of CAZHUU010000037.1, from coordinate 17,679 downwards.
TCCTTGACGGTCATGCTGACGTAGTAGCGGGTCGGGATGACACCCATCGGCGCAATCGGCAGTTGCGCGTACTTCGACTCGCGGGGGCCGCGGCCGCCCTGGACCCGGTTACGGGCGGCCATCACCAGATCGCCCATGACCGCCGAGGCGGTCGGCTTGCCGCCGGCGCCCTGGCCGTAGAACATCAGCCGCCCGGAGGCCTCCGCCTCGACGACGACCGCGTTGAAGGCGCCGCTGACGGTGGCCAGCGGATGGGTCAGCGGCACCAGCGCCGGATAGACCCGGGCCGAAACCCGTTCCTGGCCGTCGTCGGTGACGATCCGCTCGCAGATCGACAGCAGTTTGATGGTGCAGCCCAGCGCCCGCGCCGACTCGAAGTCGGCCGGGGTGACCTTGGTGATGCCCTCGCGATAGACGTCGTCGGCGGTGACGCGGGTGTGAAACGCGATCGACGCCAGGATGGCGGCCTTGGCCGCGGCGTCGTAGCCCTCCACGTCTGCGGTGGGATCCGCCTCGGCGTACCCGAGGGCGCTGGCGTCGGCCAGCGCGGCTGCGTAATCGGCTCCGGTGGAGTCCATCTCGGACAGGATGTAGTTGGTCGTGCCGTTGACGATGCCGGCGACCCGCACCACGGTGTCACCGGCCAGCGACTGGGTCAGCGGCCTGATGACCGGGATGGCGCCGGCGACGGCGGCCTCGAAATACAGGTCGACGTGCGCGCGTTCGGCGGCCTGGGCCAGCTCGCCGGTGGACTGCGCCAGCAGCGCCTTGTTCGCGGTGACCACCGATTTGCCGTGTTCCAGCGCGGTCAGGATCGCCTTGCGGGCCGGTTCCACCGGACCCATCAACTCCACGACGATGTCGACGTCCTCGCGGGACACCAGCTCTTCGACGTTCTCGGTGAGCATGTCGCGGGGCACGCCGCGGTCACCCGACACGGTGCGCACCGCCACACCCCGCAGCTCCAGCGGCGCGCCGATGCGCGCCGCCAGGTCGGGAGCGGACTCCTCGATGATGCGCACGACCTCGCTGCCGACGTTGCCCAGGCCCAGAACGGCGACGCCGATGGGTGTCTCATGGTTGGTCATCGATTACCTCACTTCCAAACTCAGCAGATCGTCGACGGTCTCCCGGCGCAGGATCAGGCGGGCCCGCCCATCGCGCACGGCCACCACGGCAGGGCGGCCGATCAGGTTGTACCGGCTCGACATGGAGTAGCAATAGGCGCCGGTAGCGGCCACCGCCAGCAGGTCGCCGGGGTGCACGTCGTCCGGGACCCAGGCGTCGCGAACGACGATATCGCCACTTTCACAATGCTTTCCGACGATGCGAGCCAGCGTCGGAGGCGCGTCGCCACCCCGGGACACCAGCCGCACCTCGTACTGGGCGCCGTACAGCGAGGTACGGATGTTGTCACTCATACCGCCGTCGACGCTGATGTAGCGACGCGACCTGTCAGCGGCCACGACCACGTCCTTGACGGTGCCGACCTCATAGAGGGTCACCGTTCCGGGTCCGGCGATCGCGCGGCCGGGCTCGACGACCAGCCTCGGGACGGGCAGGCCCACGGCGGCCGACTCGTGGCGCACGATCGCGTCCAGCTTGGCCGCCAGATCCTGAACGGGTGGTGGATCATCCTGCGGTACATAGGAGATGCCGAGGCCGCCGCCGAGGTCGACGGTGGCGATCTGGGCGGTCTTGTCCACACCGAACTCGGCGACCACATCGCGCAGCAGGCCGATGACCCGGTGCGCGGCGAGCTCGAACCCGTCGACGTCGAAGATCTGGGAGCCGATGTGGCTGTGCAGACCGACCAGCCGCAGGTGGTCGGTGGCGAAGACCCGGCGCACCGCGTCCATTGCCGCGCCGCTGGCCAGCGAGAGGCCGAACTTCTGATCTTCGTGCGCGGTGGCGATGAATTCGTGAGTGTGCGCCTCGACGCCGACCGTGATGCGGATCAACACGTCCTGCATCACACCGGCGTCACCGGCGATGCCGTCCAGTCGCTCGATCTCGGTCATCGAGTCCAGCACCACGTGCCCGACGCCGGCCTTCACCGCAGCGGTGAGTTCGTCGACCGATTTGTTGTTGCCGTGGAAAGCGATTCGCTCGGCGGGGAAGCCGGCGTGCAGTGCCACCGCCAACTCGCCACCACTGGCGACGTCCAGCGACAGGCCTTCTTCATCGACCCACCGGGCGATCTCGCTGCAGAGAAACGCCTTGGCCGCGTAGTGCACGTTGCTGCCACCGCCGAATGCGGTGGCGATCTCGCGGCAGCGGCCGCGGAAGTCGTCCTCGTCGATGACGAACAGCGGGGTGCCGTACTCGGCGGCCAGGTCGGTGACCGCCACCCCGGCGATCGTCACCTCACCGTCGGCGCCGCGAACCAGATTGTGCGGCCAGATGTTCGGCGCCAGATCCAGCACACCGGCGGGGGTTTGTGGTCGCGGTGGGGCGCCGCCGTGGTGGATCTCCTCGGCGTGCCGCGGGCCGGCCGGGTGAGCGTTCACATGCGCTCCGGCGCGGAGACGCCAAGAATGCCAAGCCCATTGGCGATCACCTGGCGGGTGGCGTCGCACAGGGCGAGCCGGGCGCGGTGCAGATCGGTCGGGTCCTCGTCGCCCTGGGGCAGCACCCGGCAGGAGTCGTAGAACCGGTGGTAGTCACCGGCCAGGTCCTCGAGATAGCGGCACACCCGGTGCGGCTCGCGCAGCGTCGCCGCGGTCTGGAGCACCCGGGAGAACTCGCCGAGGTTGCGGATCAGCGTGCCCTCTTTGTCGTGGGTGAGCAGTTCCAGGTGCGCGGTGTCGGCGGCCAGGCCGAGGTCGGCGGCGTTGCGGGCCAACGCGGAAAGCCTGGCGTGGGCGTACTGCACGTAGTAGACCGGGTTCTCGCTGGACGCCGACGACCACAACTGCAGGTCGATGTCGATCGGGGTGTCCACCGACGAGCGGGTCAGCGCGTAGCGCGCGGCGTCCACGCCGATGGCCTCGACCAGGTCGTCGAGGGTGATGACGGTTCCCGCCCGCTTGCTCATCCGCACCGGCTGGCCGTCGCGGACCAGGTTGACCATCTGGCCGATCAGCACCTCGACGGTGTCGGGGTCATCGCCCAGTGCGGCCGCGGCGGCCTTCAGCCGGGCGATGTAACCGTGGTGGTCGGCGCCGAGCATGTAGATGCACAGATCGAAGCCGCGCTGCCGCTTGTCGAGGTAGTAGGCCAGGTCGCCGGCGATGTAGGCGGGCTGGCCGTCGCTCTTGATGACCACGCGGTCCTTGTCGTCACCGAATTCGGTGGTGCGCAACCAGGTTGCGCCGTCCTTCTCGTAGATGTTGCCGGTCTCGCGGAGCTTGGCGATCGCCTGGTCGACCCGTCCGCTGGTGTGCATGGAGTCTTCGTGGGTGTAGACGTCGAAGTCGGTGCCGAACTCGTGCAGCGAGGCCTTGATGTGGTTGAACATCAGGTCGACGCCGATGGAGCGGAAGGTCTCGCGCTGCTCGTCGGCGGGGAGGCTGAGCGCATCTGGGGCCTTGGCCAGGATCTGGTCGGCGATGTCGGAGATGTAGGCACCCGCATAGCCGTCCGCCGGGGCCGGTTCGCCCTTGGCCGCGGCGATCAGCGAGTTGGTGAACCGGTCGATCTGGGCGCCGTGGTCGTTGAAGTAGTACTCCCGGACCACGTCGGCGCCCTGGGTGGACAACAGCCGGCCCAGCGCGTCGCCGACGGCGGCCCAGCGCGTCCCGCCGATGTGAATCGGGCCGGTGGGGTTGGCCGAGACGAACTCGAGGTTGACGTTCTGGCCCTCGAGCAGGCCGGACCGGCCGTAGCCGGCCCCTGCGGTCACGATGTTGCTGACGATCACACCCTGGGCCGACGCCTCCAGGCGCAGGTTCACGAAGCCGGGCCCGGCCAGCTCGGCCGAGGCGATGCCGTCCGACGCCGCCAGGGCCTCGGCCAGCCAGCCGGCCAGCTCACGGGGGTTGGCGCCAACCTTCTTGGCGAGCTGAAGTGCCAGGTTGGTGGCGTAATCGCCATGCTCGGGGTTGCGGGGCCGCTCGACGGTGACCGCCTCGGGAAGTGCCGCGACATCCAGACCGTGCTCCGCCAGCACGGCGGCGGCAACGCTTCTGAGCAGCACGGCGAGGTCGGCGGGTGTCACGAGGGTCCATCCTATGGTCTGACGTGGTCAGACCCCGAATCGATACCGGCTCGCTGGGGCGGGGAGCACGGCGGCGAGGGGCGCGGCCGATGCGTTAGGCTGGCGGAGCCCAAACGGCGCGTCGTCATGCGCCCCCGTAGCTCAGGGGATAGAGCGTCTGCCTCCGGAGCAGAAGGCCGCAGGTTCGAATCCTGCCGGGGGCACTCCGTTCGAGAAACACATTCTCCGGCGCACCCGGTGTGCAACGACACATCGGCCCGCCCCGAGTTCTCCAAGGGCGGGCCGATCTTGTGTGTAGTCCGCAAAACAGCCGAACGCACTTTGCTGGTGTGTTTGCTGTCTCTGCGTAAGACTAGCCGGAATAGACTGGCAAATACAAGTAATTGCGCCAAAATGGACCTGCTCTTTTGTTAGCCTATCCTCGGTCATTGGTTTGCAGGAATTCGTCACATCACTCCTCGGCCGGCTCGCGGAGCGGGCACCTTCTGCCCGGCTTTGAGCGACTCCTGGGCGGGCCGGCGGGGATAGTCGCTGTAAGCCGGGCAAAGAGTGGCGGGCCGCCTGACCGCGGGGTAGGGCATCGGTCGTTGACTCGGCGGAGAAACTAGACGGACAGTTCAAAAAATACTTCCCATCCCGCCGCGATCGTCATAGCCTCGATGAATGACCGCCGCCGCCCAGCTGCCCTTTCGTCAGGACCATCCGCTGCGGTCGTCGCAGGAGCTGAGCACACTGCAGGCCGAGGGCCCCATCCACAAGGTCCGCACCCCGGTCGGCGACGAGGCCTGGCTGGTCACCGGGTACCCCCAGGTGCGCCGACTGATGGACGACGAGAACCTCGGCCGTACCCATCGCGACCCCGCCAATGCACCGCGCAGCCGAACCTCGGCGTTGTTCGGCGGCCCGATCGGCGACTTCGACACCGAACTCGCCGACCACGCGCGGATGCGCCAGCTACTCCAGCCGCACTTCTCCCCAAGACACATGCGTGAGCTGCAGCCCAAGATCGAGAAGCTGTGCAGCGCACTGCTCGACGACATGGAGCGGGAGGGTCCGCCCGCTGATCTGCACGCCGGCCTGGCCCAGCCGTTTCCGGTGCTGGTCATCTGTGACCTGCTGGGAGTGCCGTACACCGACCGGGACCGCTTCCGGATCTGGGTCGAGGCGGCCGCCTTCTCCCCCGACGACACCGCGTCGATGGACGGCTTGGCCGCCCTGCTGGAATACGGCCTGGAACTCGTCGGCGCCAAACGCGACGACCCCGGCGACGACGTCATCTCGCGGCTGTGTGACGAACCCGAGCTGAGCGACCTCGAGGTCGCCACGCTCGGCATGCAGCTGCTGTTCGCCGGGCACGAGACCACGGTGATGCAGATCTGGCTACAAGCGCTGCTGCTGCTCAGCCACCGCGATCAGTGGCAGACGCTGCTGGCCCGACCCGACCTGATTCCGAAGGCCGTCGAGGAGTTGCTGCGGGCCGGGATGCCCGGCGGCATCGGTGTTCCCCGGTATGCCCGGGAGGACATCGACGTCGACGGCGTCACGATCAAGGCGGGTGACCTCGTCCTGCTCGATCCCGGATCGGCCAACCACGACCCGGTCGCCTTTCCCGACCCGTACCGAATCGACCTGGCCCGGTCCGGGGCGGCACATGTCGGCTTCGGCTACGGACTGCGCTACTGCGTCGGCGCGGCACTGGCCCGCATGGAGCTCAAAATCGTTTTCTCCCAGTTGATCCCGCGGTTCCCCGACATGCGCCTGTGCGCCGACGTTTCCACCATGACCGCCGGATTCCATTCGCTGTCGCACGGCTTGGTCGCGCTGCCCGTCACCTGGTGACCGAGCTACCTCAGCCGGGGCGCCGGTTGGCCAGGGGCCCGCGCATGCCCCGCACCGACGGCGGCACCGGGATCGCCTGGTCGCAGTCCGGTGCTCGCTCGGGATCGCCGTAGACCGTCGTCAACGGCACCACCCCGGCCCACACCCCGGCTGCGATGTCCTCATCGGAGTCCTCGGGCCAGCCGCCCCCGACCTTCAGCGACCAGTTCTCCGCACCGATGGGCAGGCGCAGCGCCATGGTTGCGGCCAACTCCTTGCGGGAACTGTCGCGGAGTTCGGCGACCCGGCCCGGGATGAAGGTGTCGACCAGCTGGTCGAGGTAGCGGACCTTGTCGTCGTCGCCGATCCGCTCGAACGTGCCGAACAGCACCGCACTGCGGAATCGGAATGACGACTCGAACCCGCAGCGCGCCACCATCACCCCGTCGAGGGTGGTGACCGACACCGCGGCGGGCGCACCCTCGGCGAGCTGACGCAACCACGGTGAGCCGGTGGAGCCGTGGATCACCAGTTCGTCGCGGATCCGCGCGAAGCCGGTCGGGAAGATGACCGGATGACCGTCGCGGATCAGCGCGATGGTGGCCAGCGGCGTGCTGTCGAGGAGTTCGTCGAGCTCGCTGCGCGCGGTGCGCTGCTTCTCGGGCAGCCGGCTGACGGTGGTCGAGGGATGCGACATGGGCATCACTGTCGCACGCGGCGCAGCGCCGCAGGTGTCAGATCGTCGAGGCTGGGATAGCCGTCCACGGCCATCAGCAGGTCGGCCTCGGCCAGCAGCGAGCGCAGCACATGCACGATGCCGTCGGTACCCCCCAGCGCGGCCCCGTAGGCGTAGGGCCTGCCGATCCCGACGGCGGTGGCGCCCAGCGCGAGCGCCTTGACGACGTCGGTGCCGGAGCGGATGCCGGAGTCGAACAGCACCGGCACGTCGCCGGCCGTCGCGGCCACCACGTCGGGCAGGCAGTCGATCGCGGGCACGCCGCCATTGGCCTGCCGGCCGCCGTGGTTGGAGCAGTAGATGCCGTCCACGCCGGCGTCGACCGCACGCCGGGCATCCTCGGGGTGGCAGATACCCTTGAGGATCAGCGGCAGCGAGGTCAGCGAGCGCAGCCACGGTAGGTCGTTCCACGTCAGCGAGTTTCCGAAGATCGTGATCCAGTGCAGCACGGCATTGCGCGGGTCGGCGTCGATGTCGGCCTCGACCTTGCTGCGGAAGTTCGGGTCGCTGATGTAGTTGGCCAGGCACATCCCACGGAGTTGGGGGAAGTTGGCGGTCGACAGGTCGCGGGGCCGCCAACCGGGAATCCAGGTGTCGAGCGTGACGACGATGCCCGCGTAGCCGGCGGCCTCGGCGCGGTGCACCAGGCTCTCGGCCAGGTCCCGGTCAGTCGGGGTGTACAGCTGGAAAAGCCCTGGGGTGTCGCCGAATTCGGCGGCGACGTCCTCGAGCGGATCCATGGTCAGCGTCGACACGCACAACGGCACCCCGGTGCGGGCGGCCGCCCGGGCGGCGGCGATGTCGCCGTGCCGGTCGCTGGTGCACAGCCCGATCACCCCGACCGGCGCCATGAAGATGGGCGCCGGCCACCGCCGACCCCACAACTCGACGGACAGATCGCGTTCGGTGGCACCGACGAGCATCCGCGGAATCACACCCCACTGCTCGAAGGCGGTGATGTTGGTCCGCTGGGTGTGCTCGTTGCCTGCGCCACCGGCGATATAGGACCACAGTGACGGCGAAAGCGCTTGTTCAGCACGGCTTTCCAGCTCGGCGAACGACATCGGCAGGTCCGGCAACACACCGTTGAGGCCCTGGAAGTAGATCTCGATCTGGTAGTTGCCGTAGGGCTGGGTCATGGCCTTGCCTCCACTCAATCGATGTCGCCGACCAGGTCGGCCACCCGGCGCACCTGGTCCAGATCCGAACTGGTCGGGATGAGATGCACCTCGCTGGTGCCGATCGCGGCGAACCTGCGCAGGGTCGCGACCAGTTCCTCGTCGCTGCCCGACCATCCGGTGGTGGGCGCCATCGCATCGACGAACTCCGGCGGGATCCAGTTCATGTAGTGCCGCAGGTGCCGGTGCACCTGTGCGCGGGCCGCTTCGGCCTCGCCGAGGGCGAACCAGAACGAGGTCGCCAGATGCGGTTTGGGCCTGCCGGCCTCGGCCCACGCGGTGCGCGCGATATCGAAGAGTTCGTTCTGCTTACCGGTGTCCAGGTCCAGCGAGATGCCGGCCAGACCGTCGGCCCACTCGGCGGCCATCCGGGTCGATCGCGGGCCTGTGGCCCCGATCAGCAGCCGCGGTCCGCCCGGCTGCACCGGCGCGGGTCCGACCGGCAGCACCGAGTCGGTGATCTTCTCCCCGGCCCATACCCGCTTCATCACGGCGACACGGTCGGCCATGTCCCGGATGGTCTGGGTCTTCGGGTCCGCGCCCACCGCGCGGTAGTCCTCCTCGCGCCCGCCCGAACCGATACCGACGATCAGCCGGCCGCCGGAGAGCATGTCGGCGGTCGCCAGCGCCTTGGCAAGCAGCACCGGGTCGTGCAGCTGCGGCACCACCACGGTGGTCACCAGCGGCACCCGGTCGGTCCAGGCCGACAGCGCACCGAGCAGGGTCAGCGAATCCGGGTTGTTGAACGCGATGCGCTCGCCCCAGCACAACGACGAGAACGGGCCCTCGTCGACCAGTTGGGCCCAGCGCTTGAGAATGGTCGCGTCGAGATCCGGCTCCATCACCGGCAGCGTCATGCCAATCTGCACGCCGCGATTCTGGCACGCCCGCCGCCGGCCCGGCGCAACCGCGTGGACCGCTAGGCCACCGGGTCCTTGCGCGCCCGCACCGGTCCGGCGCTCACCGGCGGCTGGAGCAGATTGCCGCGCAGGCTGCCCCGGGCGGTTCGCACCCCCACCAGCAGCCAGGTGCTCAGCAGGCCGAGGTAGGCGATCACGGCGGCCACCTTGAAGGCGGGCAGGTTGGTGTGCACCGCCAGCTGGGTGGTGCCGGTGACGAAGGTGCCGACCGGGAACGTCAGGCTCCACCAGGTCAGCGCGAACGGCATCCCGTTGCGCAGGGTGCGGACGGTCAACAGGGTGGCCAGCGCGATCCAGAGCACGGCGAACCCCCACACCGGGACCCCGAACAGCACCGCGAAGACGTTCATGTTCTCCGCGACGGCGGGTTCGACGGCCAGTGCCGCGTTGAGTCCGAGTAGCCCGGCGGCGGTGATGGACTGGCCGAGTGGACCGAGGACGATCCACAGCGTCGGCACCCGGGCGGTTCCCGAGGTGCCGAACATGACCAGCCGGCTCCAGATCATCGAGATGATGATGAAGGCCGCGAGCAGCGACAGCCCGAACATGGCGTAGCAGCCGTAGAGCAGGGTCGCCCGGCCGCTACCGGGAGCCAGGTGCGGGATCAACAGGGCGCCGGTCGCGGCCGACACCATCGGCGGAACCACCGGCATCAGCCACCCGCCGAACGCCGCGTCCGGCTCAACGGTGTGCTGGGTGAACATCAGGTACGGAATGCTGACCGCGGTGAACAGTCCGCCGACGGTGCCCGCTGTCCACAGCACCCAGTCGAGGTCGACGGCGAGGCGTTCACCGATGAGGTCGCGGCCCACCAGCACCGCACCGGCGCCCACGGTCAGCAGCGCCATCGGCGCCGCCCCGTAGAAGTGGGCCATCTGCGGGTTGCGGGCGTGGCTGCGGGCCACGGTCGGGTGGCGCAGCCAGTGCCCGCCGACGACGAGCACGAGCACGATGAGCAGGACGGCGGCCAGCACCCAGACGACCTGGGTGAAGGCCCGCAGCCCGGTGAGGTGGATGGGCAGGGTGGCACCCGCGGTCGCGACGATCCCGGTGCCCATGACCGAGGCGAACCAGTTCGGTCCGATGTGGCCGAGTCGCTCGACCCGAGTCTGCGCTGCTGTCACCAGAGGGACCCTACGGCGGGTTCGGTCTACCGCAGCGCCATTCCGTAGAGCAGGGCGTCCTGGGGTTCGGCGGCGAGGTTGGGGAAGAGCTGGGCCCGCCGCGCCTCCGGGGTGAAGCCGGCGCGTTCGAGGACTCGCCGCCGTCGCGAAGCGTGATCAGCCAGGTGTGGTCGACGCCGACGTTGAACAGCCCGGAGATGACGACGCGGGTCTCCTCGACCCCGCGGTGCGGGGGCCAGGACAGGTAGCGGGTGACCGCCGGGTCCGACGTGACCACGGTGAAGAGGTTCTCGGCGTCGTCGAGCCGCGGGACGCGCAAGACGACCCGCTCCCCGGCGATGAGGTCATCGGTCACGCGCCGGCAGTGCGCTGTCTGGTCCGCTCAATGTCCGCGGCGGTCTTCCTGGTTCAGGTACTCGCCGGCCAGCTTGCTGACGTGGGCCGGCAGCGCGCCGGAGGCCACATCGGCCAGCGTGGTCTCCTCGAGCACCGACCGCATGCTGGCGCGCAGGGCCCGCCACACATCGGTGAGCGCCTCGGTGGGGCCGGTGTAGGGCAGATCGCCCAGGCCGATATCGCGCACGCTGGCCAGCGGCCCGTCGATGGAGCGCAACACATCGGCGACACTGATCTTCTCGGCGGGGCGGGCCAACTCGTAGCCACCCTCGCGGCCGCGGTGGCTGCGCACCAGCCGGTCGGTACGCAGATCGGACAGGATGTCGACCAGGAACTGCGCCGGGATACCCTGCGACTTCGCCAGATCCTCGGTGGTGACCAGCGTGCCGCTCTCGACCGCGGCCAGCTGGGTCATGGCGCGGACGGCGTACTCGGCCTTCGCTGACATCCGCATGGCGGGGATTCTGCCACTGTGGCCGCGCTCGTCGGGCCCGGCGCTACCGGGTGACGGCCAGCACGGCCTCGGCGTACTCCGGTCGGCACACGATCAGATCTTCCAGGTACGGGTTGGACCGGTTGTACTGCAGCGGGGAACCGTCGATGCGGGAGGTGTGCAGGCCGGCGGCCCGCGCGACCGCGACGGGGGCCGCCGAATCCCACTCGTACTGCCCACCGGCGTGCACGTAGACGTCGGCCCGGCCCTGGACCACGGCCGCGACTTTGGCTCCGGCCGAGCCCATCTCGACCCGGGTGCCGTCCAGCCGTTCGAGCACCTGTACGGCGATCGGCGGCGGCCGGGACCGCGACACCACGATCCGCGGCCGGTCCGGGGCGGCCGGCGGCGCGGGCACCGTCGGGGTGGCCAGCGTGACGCCCTGCGCCGGCAGTGCCACCGCACCGGCGACGAGTTCGCCGTCCTGCCACAACGCCACGTGCACGGCCCAGTCGTCGCGGTCGAGTTCGGAGAACTCCCGGGTGCCGTCCAGTGGGTCGACGATCCACACCCGGCTGCTGCGCAGCCGAATCGGATCGTCGGCGCCCTCTTCGGAGAGCACCGCGTCGTCGGGTCGCTCGACGGCCAGTGCGGCCATCAGGAAGTCGTGCGAGCGTTGATCGCCCGCGGCCTTGCGGTCCTCGACCGAGGCGTCGGCGAACTCGCGGCGAACCTCGAGCAGCAACCGGCCGGCCCGGGTGGCCAGTGCGGCCGCCAGGTCGTCGTCGCTCACCGGTGCGCCTCGAGCAGATCGACCACCTGGTCGGCCAGTTCCTCGGGGCCGTGGTCGGGGGTCAGCCGCAGGTCCGGGTTCTTCGGCCGCTGATACGGGCTGTCGATCCCGGTGAAGTGCGTGATCTCACCGGCCCGGGCCTTGGCGTAGAGCCCCTTGGGATCTCGGCGCTCACAGTCCTCCAACGGGGTGTCGACGAAGATCTCGAAGAACTCCACACCCTGATCGAGGTGCACCTTGCGGGCCAGCTCGCGATGTTCCTCCAGCGGACTGATCACCGGCACCAGCACCGTCAGCCCGGCATCGGCCATCAGCGTGGCGATGTGGGCCAGCCGTCGCAGGTTCTCGGCGCGGTCGGCCATCGAGAACCCGAGGTCTGCGTTGAGCCCGTGCCGCAGGTTGTCACCATCGAGAATGTATGCGGGGCAACCGTGTTCGAGCAGCTTCTGCTCCACCAGCACCGCCACCGACGACTTGCCGGAGCCGGACAGCCCGGTGAACCACAGCGTGCGGCCCTTGGTCAGCCGGTCGCCGGCGGTCACCAGCGACTGGTGGCGCACCGTGTTGGGCGTGGCGCTGCGCGCCGACGCGGGTGCGGTGTCGCGCACCATGCCCGCGGCCACCGTCACATTGGTGTCGGGGTCGATCAGGATGAATGATCCGGTCGAGGAGTTGCGCACGTACTCGTCGAGCAGCAGCGGCACCTGGGTGCGCAACGTGATCCGGCCGAGTTCGTTGAGCTTCAACGCCGTTGCGCTCTTGTCCCGATGCAGGGTGTTGACGTCGAGCCGGTAGTCCAGCGCGGCGACCCTGGCCCGGGTGGTCCGGGTGGTGTGCTTGATGGTGTAGTCGCGCCCGGGCTCCAGCGTCGCCTCGTCGGCCATCCAGCAGACGGTCGCGTCGAACTCGCTCGTGGCGGTCGGCTGGTTCTGCGGGCGGGCCAGCATGTCGCCGCGGGAGATGTCGATGTCGTCGGCCAGGCTGATCGACACCGCCATCGGCGGAAAAGCCTCGTGCACCGGACCGGTCGGCCCGTCGATCACCGTGATGCGGCTGCTCTTTCCGCTCGGTAGCACCACCACCTCGTCGCCGGGGCGCAGCACACCGCTGGCCACCGTGCCCGCGTAGCTGCGGTGGTCGGCGTGATCGAGGGTCTGCGGCCGGATCACGTACTGGACCGGGAAGCGCACGTCGACCAGGTTGCGGTCACCGGCGATGTAGACGTCCTCGAGGTGGGACAGCAAGGGCGGCCCGTCGTACCACGGGGCCTTGTCGGACTTGGTCACCACGTTGTCGCCGTTGAGCGCCGAGATCGGGATGGTGGTGACGTCCTGGATGTCCAGCCGCGCCGCGAACGCGTGGAACTCGTCGCGGATCCACTCGAAACGCTCGCGGTCCCAATCGATCAGGTCCATCTTGTTGACGGCCAGCACGATGTGCTGCACACCGAGCAGCGATGCCAGGAACGCGTGTCTGCGCGACTGTTCCAGCAGGCCGTGGCGGGCGTCGACGAGCACGATCACCAGTTGCGCGGTCGACGTGCCGGTCACCATGTTGCGGGTGTACTGGATGTGACCTGGGGTGTCGGCGATGATGAATTTCCGCTTGGCCGTGGCGAAGTAGCGGTAGGCCACGTCGATGGTGATGCCCTGTTCGCGTTCGGAGCGTAGGCCGTCGGTGACCAGCGCGAGGTCGGTGTAGTCGTGGCCGCGTTCCTTCGAGGTCCGCTCGACCGCCTCGAGTTGGTCTTCCATGACGGCCTTGGAGTCGAACAGCAGCCGGCCGATCAGGGTGGACTTGCCGTCATCGACCGAGCCCGCGGTGGCCAGCCTCAACAAGGTGCTCATCAGAAGTAGCCCTCCCGCTTGCGGTCTTCCATGCCGGCCTCGGAGATCCGGTCGTCGGCGCGGGTGGCGCCGCGCTCGGTCAGCCGCGACAACGCGGTCTCGGCGATCACCTGCTCGACGGTGGCGGCGGTGGATTCAACGCAGCCGGTGCAGGTCACGTCGCCGACGGTGCGGAACCGCACCGAGGTCTCGAACACCTCTTCGCCGTCGGAGGGCTGCATGAACTCGTGGACCGCGAGCAGCATTCCGTCGCGGCGGAACACGTGTCGGTCGTGGGCGTAGTAGATGCCGGGCAGCGGGATGTCCTCGGCGCCGATGTAGGCCCAGATGTCGTACTCGGTCCAGTTCGACAGCGGGAAGACCCGGATGTGCTCGCCCTTGCGGTGCCTGCCGTTGTAGAGGTTCCACAGTTCGGGCCGCTGCGCCTTCGGGTCCCACTGGCCGAACTCGTCGCGGAAGCTGAACACCCGCTCCTTGGCCCGGGCCTTCTCCTCGTCGCGGCGGGCGCCGCCGAACGCGGCGTCGAACTTGTTCTCCCGGATCGCGCGCAGCAGTGTCACGGTCTGCAGCGGGTTTCGTGACGGGCCGTTGTCGACCACCCGGCCGGCGTCGATGTCGTCCTGCACGCTGGCGACCAGCAGGCGCAAACCATGGCGGGCGACCAGTTCGTCGCGGGTGGCGATGACCTCGTCGAAGTTGTGCCCGGTGTCGACGTGCATCACCGGGAACGGCAACCGGCCGGGCGCGAACGCCTTGATCGCCAGGTGCAGCATCACGATCGAGTCCTTGCCACCGGAGAACAGCAACACCGGGCGTTCGAACTCGGCGGCGACCTCCCGGATGATGTGGATGGCCTCGGCCTCCAGGGACCGCAGGTGACTGAGTTCGTACTGCCCGGGCCGCGGGCGTTCCAACACTTCCTCGGACATCGATTCCTCGTAAAGTTGGTAGGATTGACCAAATTTAGTTCTTTAGCAGAGTATCGACGCTTCCGGATGCTTGTCAACGGTCGGCGGCTCGCGTCTGGGGGCATAGGTGGTGTGCCCGCCTTCGAGCGACTCTCGCCGCGATGTGATCAGACCGAGGCGCCGGTGTGGCGCAGAGTCGCTCGAAGCCGGGCACAACGGGTGCCGGTCGGGAGCCCGTTCGGCACCGGATCGGCCCCCGGCTGCCAGAGGGGTCAGACCCGGGTCGGCTCGGCGCGGGTGAGCGCCAAGGCCACGAGCCGCTAGAGGACGACCTCGTTGAGCTTGCCGGTCGCGACATCGAAGACGAAGCCGCGAAGCGACTCGTGCTTGGTGACGAACGGGCTGAGCTCGATACGCCGCAGCGACTGGCGGACGTCCTCTTCCACATCCGGGAACGACTCGGCCGCCCATTCCGGTTTGATGCCGGTCTCGTCCTGCAGGTCACGCTTGAACACGTCGTCGGTGAACGTCAGCATGCCGCAGTCGGTGTGGTGGATCAGGATGATCTCCCTGGTACCCAGCAGCCGCTGGCTGATGGCCAGCGAACGGATCTCGTCGTCGGTGACCACACCGCCGGCATTCCGGATCACATGGGCCTCACCGTCTTTCAGCCCCAAGATCCGGTAGACGTCCAACCGCGCGTCCATGCACGCCACCACCGCGACATGCTTGCTCGGCGGCATCGGGAGCGGGCCCTCGAAGGTCTTCGCGTACTCGACGTTGTTAGCCAGGTACTCCTCGGTGACGGTCACGGCGTTTCTCCTCATGTCTCGCTTCGGCGCACAAACGGCCGGTCGGATCGTAGCCGCCGGGGCGCCGCAAAGCACGACCGAGAATCACCCTGATCGGAACACCTTGGTGCAGCCCGCACACCGATCAGGGTGGCGGCGGGATCGACGCGGTGACCGGCGGGCTGGCCACCTCCGGTGACACCGTCTCCGACGCCTCTGGTGTCTTCGACTTGGTGGTCTCACCGGTCGTCATCTCGGTGGTACTCGGGGGCGTGAAGGTGCCCGGGTCGGACAGGATCGTCCCGCCGCCCGCCTCGTGGGCGGTGGCGGTCAGCACACCCATGCCCACGAGGGCACCGGCGCCGGCCATCGCCGCCAGCACCTTCACCCGGGACGCCGGCATCGGCTGGTTCGGGTTCATCTCCTCGGCCCTTCCCATCGGTCTTCGAGGTTTGGGGAGGCCTGCGTCGACCGTCCTCCGGTGCCTGGTCGGATAACCGCGATCCGCGCCGACGAAACTTCCTGACCTGCCCCGGGTCACCCGCCGCTGGGCGCCAGTGGCATCGGGGGGCGGCTGCTGGTGGGCGAGGTGGTGGCCGGCGGCGAGGTCAGCATCGTGGTGGGGCTCGGACTCGTCGACTCCGACGACGCCGGCGGCGCTGTGACGCCACCACCGCCGTTGCACGCGGTCACGGGTGCGATCGCCAGCACGGTCACGCCGGCCGCCATGGACAGCCGAGTGGTCAGATTCACTTCAGTCCTCCGGTTCGCTGTATCTCGCCCCTGCACGGTCCCCGAACCGCCCGCCTACCCGTGCCGCGAACCGGTAAACACCGCGCCCTCTTCCCGGCTCCTCCCGGCTTTACACAGGGCGATCTCCTACCCTGTCCCCCATGCATGAAGTGGGCGGCACCGCATGACGCGGTTCCTAATGCGCCGCCTGCTCAACTACCTCGTGCTGCTGGCGCTGGCCTCGTTCCTCACCTTCACGCTGACCTCGTTGACGTTCGCCCCCCTCAACAGCCTGCTGCAGCGCAATCCGCGGCCGCCACAGGCCGTGATCGACGCCAAGGCCGCCGAGCTGGACCTCGACAAGCCCATCCCGCTGCGCTACGGGCACTGGGTGTCCGGTGCGGTGCGCGGCGACTTCGGCACCACGGTCACCGGTCAACCGGTGGCCGACGAACTGTGGCGGCGGATCGGGGTCAGCCTGCGGCTGCTCGTGATCGGCTCGGTGTTCGGCACCGTCATCGGCGTCGTCGTCGGCGCGTGGGGCGCGGTGCGCCAGTACCGGCTCTCCGACCGCGTCATCACGCTGCTGTCACTGCTGGTGATCAGCACCCCGACGTTCGTCATCGCCAGCCTGCTCATCCTGGCTGCGCTGCGGGTGAATTCCGTTCTGGGCCTGCAGATCTTCGAGTACACCGGTGAGACGTCGCCGGACGCCGTCGGTGGTCCGTGGAACCAGTTCGTCGACCGGCTGCAGCACCTGGTCCTGCCCAGCTTCACGTTGGCGCTCTCGGCAATCGCGGGTTACAGCCGCTACCAACGCAATGCGATGCTCGACGTGCTGGGACAGGACTTCATCCGGACCGCCCGGGCCAAGGGTCTCACCCGGCGCCAGGCGCTGTTCAAGCACGGACTGCGCACCGCCCTGATCCCGATGGCGACGCTGTTCGCCTATGGTGTGGCCGGTTTGGTCACCGGAGCGGTGTTCGTCGAGAAGATCTTCGGCTGGCACGGCATGGGTGAATGGGTGGTCCAGGGCATCGCGACCCAGGACACCAACATCGTCGCCGCGATCACCGTCTTCACCGGTGCGGTGGTGCTGCTGGCCGGCCTGCTGTCCGATGTGATCTACGCGATCCTCGACCCGCGGGTGCGGGTGACATGACCGAACCGGCCACCGCGAAAGCCAAGTCCGGCGTCGACGTCACCGAGTTCGTCAGCCGGCGCACCCTGGTGCTGCGCCGGTTCGCCCGCAACCGGCCGGCGATGGCCTCGCTGGTGATCCTGGTGCTGCTGTTCGTCGGCTGCTACGCACTGCCGCCATTGCTGCCGTGGTCCTACACCGGCCTGGACTTCTACGCACTGCAGGACCCGCCGAGCACCGAACACTGGTTCGGCACCAACGCCCTCGGCCAGGACCTGCTGGCCCAGATCCTGCGCGGCATGCAGAAGTCGATGCTGATCGGCCTGTGCGTGGCGGTGATATCGACCGGTATCGCCGCCGCCATCGGCGCGATCGCGGGGTATTTCGGCGGCTGGCGCGACCGGGCGTTGATGTGGGTGGTGGATCTGCTGCTGGTGGTTCCGAGCTTCATCCTGATCGCGATCATCACGCCGCGCACCAAGAACTCGGCCAACATCGCGCTGCTGATCGTGCTACTCGCCGGCTTCAGCTGGATGGTCAGTTCCCGGATGGTGCGCGGCCTGACGATGAGCCTGCGGGAACGCGAATTCGTCCAGGCGGCAAGGTATATGGGTGTGCCGAGCCGGCGGATCATCACCCGGCACATCGTGCCCAACGTCGCCTCGATCCTGATCATCGACACCGCCCTCAACGTCGGGATGGC
>CAZHUU010000036.1:0-35229 GCA_964535335.1 uncultured Mycobacterium sp. | reverse complement strand
ATTGTTCGGCGGTGGCCGGTAGCAACGGGGGCAGGGGTTCACCGGTCAGGGTGCGGCGCGGGGCGAGTTGTTGGGCGTCGCGCAGTCGGCGGCGGGCTTGGGTGCGGCTGATCCGCAGGGCGTCGGAGAGCGCGATGTGCAGGTGCGGCCAGTCGGGTAGCTGGTGCAGGCCGGCCAGCACGGCGTGGCTGGCGGCGGCCTGGCGGCGTTGGGCGGTTTCCATGCTTTCCAGCACCGCGAAGCGGGTGGCTTGCTCGAGCCCGTCGAGGTTGATGGCGGCCAGTTCCTGCACCAGACCGTGGAGGTCGTCGAGCACCGCCTGGATCGAACGCATGTTTGAATCATAGGTCGCCCCACCGACACCCGCAGACGCTATCCACAGCCCCAAAAATCCATCCACAGAACACAATTCGGCGACTTGACAACCGGCCCGCGAGGTCCCTCAGCGAAGGCGGAAACCTACGCAATACTGGGGTGCGGCACCTGCAGGGCGGCGTATCGCGCACCGGCCTCCTCGAGCTCGGTATCGCTCACATCCCGAACGCCATGCAGCACAAACGGTTCCAGAAATTCCATTCCCAGCCGGCGCGCGGTCGCCCGGAGTGGTGCCAGCAGTTCGCTGTATTCGAAGCCGTGCAACTGGTCATGCCGATATCCGTCTGCAGTTCCGCCGGTGGTCGTCACGATTTGCAGCGTCTTGCCCGCGAGCACTCCCGGCCGTCCCGGTCCGTAGGCCCAACCCGGGGTCAGCACCTCGTCGAGCCAGGTCTTCAGCAGGCCCGGCACCGAATACCAGTAGGTGGGGTATTGCAGCACCACGTGGTCGGCGCGCTCCAGCGCCGCCTGCTCGGCGTCGATATCGATGATGTTGTCCGGATACAGCGCGGTGAGATCGCGGATCTCGGTGGCCGGGCGTGCGGTCAGGCCCCGCAGAAGCGCCGCATTGGCTCGTGACTGCGGCCCGCGGGGGGTTGGCGTAGATCACGAGCGTGCGTTCGGCGACGGTCACCATCGCTGCAACCCGACGCACGAAACTTTATCCCGCTATTATCTACGTATGAATGCAGATAGCCAGCAGGTGCACCACCTGTCGGAGGATCATGCCGACCTGGTGGTCGACGTGTTCCGCATGCTCGCCGACGCCACCCGCGTCCAGCTGCTGTGGTGCCTGATCGCCGGCGAACTGAGCGTCAACGACCTCGCCGAACGGGTCGGCAAGCCGGCACCGTCGGTCTCCCAGCATCTGGCCAAGCTGCGGATGGCGCGGCTGGTGCGCACCCGGCGGGAGGGTACCCAGGTGTTCTACCGCCTGGAGAACGACCATGTGCGCCAGCTGGTCACCGACGCGGTGTTCAACGCCGAACACGCTGCCGGCGGCATTCCCGCCCACCACCGCGAACTGCGGGAGGGCAGCGCCTGATGACCCACGACCACACTCACGGTCATACCCATGACCATGCCGGCCGCGTCGACGACGCGCTGACCGCCAGCAAGGCCGGGATGCGGGCCGTCACCATCAGCCTCGTGATCCTGGCGGTCACCGCGGCGATCCAGGTCGGCATCGTCGCAGTATCGGGATCGGTTGCGCTGCTTGCCGATACGATTCACAACTTCTCCGATGCGCTGACCGCCGTTCCGCTGTGGATCGCGTTCTCGTTGAGCCGGCGCAGGGCGACCCGCCGGTATACCTATGGGCTGGGCCGGGCCGAGGACCTCGCCGGGCTGTTCGTGGTGGGCGTTATCGCCGCGTCGGCGGTGGTCGCCGGCGTGGAGGCGGTGCGCCGGCTGGTCCACCCGGTGCCGGTGTCCCACCTCGGCTGGGTGGCCGCGGCGGGCGTGGTGGGATTCCTGGGCAACGAACTGGTGGCGCACTACCGCATCCGGGTCGGCACCCGGATCGGCTCGGCGGCATTGCGCGCCGACGGGTTACACGCCCGTGCCGACGGTCTGACCTCGCTGGCCGTCGTATTCGGGGCGATCGGTGTGGCACTGGGCTTTCCGGTCGCCGACCCGGTCATCGGACTGCTGATCGCCGCCATGATCGTGGTGGTGATGATCAAGGCCGCCCGCGATGTCTTCGCCCGGCTGCTCGACGGCGTGGACCCGGAGTTGGTGGACACCGCCTACGCCACCCTCGCCGACCGGCCGGGCGTGCTCGGGGTCAACCGGGTCCGGATGCGGTGGGTGGGGCTGCGGCTGGACGCCGACGTCGAACTCGACGTGGACCCCGAACTCACCCTGCGCCAGGCGCACGAACTCGCCCACGACGCCGAGCACGCGCTGTCACATGCGATCCCGAAGCTGGATACCGCTGTGGTGCATGCCTATCCGGCCCACGCCGGGTACTAGCAGACGTACTGCACGCCGATGCCGGCCGGCGGGGTCACCTGGCGAGCGCAGGCGTAGGTGTCGATCCCGCTCTCGCTGTATCGCACCGCCGACTGGTGGGCGTAGTTCACACAGAACAACGCGGTCGCGTCGGTGCGGCAGCGGTAGTCGCCGAAGGACAGTGACCTGTCGTAGGGCAGCTCGGGCCCCTGCCCGTTGCCGAACCGCCCGGGGTCGCCGTGCGCCGAGCCCACTTGAACGCCGGCGCCGTCGAAGTCCACCCAGCCGCCCTTCCACACCCCGTAGACGTCCGGCGGCCGGGGTGGGGGATCGGTGAGATCGACCAGGCACGCCAGCGCCGGGGTGCCGTGTTTGGCATCGGTCATGCAGGTGGTCCCCGACGGTGTCGTGAAGGCCACATCGTCACCGAGCTGGACGCTGCTGCCGGTGCGCAGCGCCACGTGGTACTCGGCGGCATCCGTCGGCGGCGCCGTCTCGACCCACTTGATCACCTCGGCGATCGGCACCCCGGCGTCCGGCGCGGCCGACGACGTCGTCGACGTCGCGGCGGTGGTGGTGGCCGTGCGCGACGGGGTGATGGGCGTGAGTTGAGTGTGGCGGGCCTGGCCGTCGTCACCCGAGCACCCCGCCACCAGCAGGGCCGACGCGGCGAACACCAGCACCATCCGCATCCCGACAGGCTAGCCGCCGGGTCCCGGCCCGCCCGTCAGGCGCGTCGAGTCGCCGACGGTTCGCTAACGTCAAGGGATGCACGAACACACCGTCCGCGTCACCACCACGAACGGCGTCGTCGAGGGCTTCGTCCGCGACGGGGTGAACCGCTGGCGATCGATTCCCTACGCCCGCCCACCGGTGGGATCGCTGCGGTTCCGGGCGCCCCAGCCGGCGCAGCCGTGGCGCGGGGTCCGGTACTGCCACAGCTTCGCCAACTGCGCCCCCCAGCAGCGGCGCTACACCATGCTCGGGATCGGCAAGTACCAGCCGATGGGCGAGGACTGCCTGACCCTCAACGTCGTCACCCCGCAGTGGGCGGGAGAACAGCCGGAGCAGGAACCGTTGCCGGTGATGTTCTTCATCCACGGCGGCGGCTACATCATGGGCAGCTCGGCCACCCCGCTGTACGACGGGGCGGCGCTGGCCCGGCGGGGCTGTGTCTACGTCTCGGTGAACTACCGGCTCGGTGCGCTCGGCTGCCTGGACCTGTCGTCGCTGTCGACGCCCGAGTTCCAGATCGACAGCAACCTGTTCCTGCGCGACCTGCTCATGGCGCTGGGCTGGGTGCGCGACAACATCGGCGTCTTCGGCGGCGACCCCAACAACGTCACCATCTTCGGCGAGAGCGCAGGCGCCCACGCCGTGGCGACCCTGCTCGCCGTTCCGGACGCCGAAGGCCTTTTCCGGCAGGCGATCTCGGAGAGCCCCGCTTCGGGTCTGGTCAGCACCAGCGAGACCGCCGCGGCGATCGCGCGCAAGTTCACCGACGCGATCGGGGCGGGCACCCACGACGCGGCGGCCGTCCTGATGCGGGCGCGGCCGGCCGATCTCGTCAGAACCCTCGACCTCCTGCTCGAACGCAGCCTGCACGAGATGGACGGCGCGTTCGCGCTCGGTCCCACGCACGGCGACGACATCCTGCCGGTGGACCCGATCGAGGCGATGAAGACTGGTCAGGCGCATCGGGTTCCGCTGATCGTCGGCACCAACGCCGACGAAGGAAAGCTGTTCACCCGGTTCATGAAACTGCTGCCGACCACCGAGCACGCCATCGAACGGCTACTGGCCTTCGCCGAACCCGAGACCCGGGACCGGATCACCGCCGCCTACCCCAACTACCCACACCCGGAGGCCTGCGTCCAACTTGGCGGCGACTTCGCGTTCGGGACGGCGGCCTGGCAGATCGCCGAGGCGCACGGATCCCACGCCCCGACCTACGTCTACCGCTACGACTACGCGCCGCGCACCCTGCACTGGTCCGGGCTCGGCGCCACCCACGCCATGGAACTGCTCGCGGTGTTCGACGTCTACCGCACCCGCCTCGGCGGTGCGCTGACCGTCGGGATCGACCGGCCGTCGGCGCTGCGGGTGAGCAATCAGGTGCAGCGCCGCTGGCGCAGTTTCAGTCGCACCGGTGTGCCCGGTGACGACTGGCCGACCTACTCCCACCTGGAGCGGCCGGTCATGGTGTTCGACCGGCACACCCGGGTGGAATACGACCCGCACCCGCATCGCCGCAAGGCGTGGGAGGGATTCTCGCTGACGGCGCGCTGACCCTGGCCTACGTTGGTCAGGTGCACAGCAACGACACCGTCATCGAACGTCCAAGCGACCTGACCCCCGAGTGGCTGACCGCCGCCGTGGGCGCGGGAACCGTCACCGAGTTCACCTCCGAGCGCATCGGCACCGGCCAGATGAGCGAGTGCTACCGGATCGGGCTGACCTATGCCGACGGCGTGGACGGTCCGGCGACGGTGATCCTCAAGGTCGCCGCCACCGATCCGATGAGCAGGCAGACCGGGCTGGCGCTGGGCCTCTACGAGCGGGAGGTCAAGTTCTACTCCGAGGTGGCTCCGCGGCTCGGCGGCCCGATCGCCGAGTGCTTCCACACCTCCTACGATCCGGAGACCGGTATCTTCGCGATCCTGATCGACGATGCCGCGCCGGCCGTGGTCGGTGACGAGATCCGCGGTGCGACAAGGGAAGAGGCCGTGCTGGCCCTGACCGAGTTGGGCCGGCTGCACGCACCGGTGCTGGGCAGTGCGGCCTTCGCCGATGCGGAGTGGCTCAACCGCGAGTCGCCGATGAACCAGGCGCTGATCACTCAGTTGTACGCGGCGTTCATCGACCGCTACGGCGAGGCCATCACCCCCGACCAGCGGATGGTGTGCCAACGTCTGGTCGACAACTTCGACGCCTACCTGGCCGACGAGGCGGCGGCCGGCCGGGTCAAGGGCCTGGTGCACGGCGACTACCGGCTGGACAACATGCTCTTCGGCAGGCCGGGTTCGTTGCGTGACGTGACCGTCGTCGACTGGCAGACGGTGACGTGGGGACCTGCGCTGACCGACGTGGCCTACTTCATCGGGTGTGCCCTTCGGAGCGAAGACCGTCGCACCCACTACGACGAGCTGCTGCGCGCGTATCACCAAGGGCTGGGCGACAACCCGCCGATCACCCTGGACGATGTCCGCGAGGGCGTCCGCCGGCAGAGCTTCTTCGGCGTGATGATGGCGGTGGTCTCTTCGATGCTGGTCGAGCGCACCGATCGTGGTGACGAGATGTTCCTGACCATGATGGAGCGGCACAGCAGTCACGTGCTGGACTCCGGTGCGCTGGGCATCGTGCCGGGCGGCGCGCAGCAGGCGCTGGTCCCGGATCCGGTCGACGAGGGCGCGCACCAGCCGGGCGAGGAACCGCTGTGGAACGAGAGCTGGTACTGGGACTTCGCCGATCCCGAGCAGGGCATCGGCGGCTGGATCAGGCTGGGCCTGATCCCGAATCAGAACGTCGCGTGGATCAACGCGCTGGTGTGCGGGCCCGACCTGCCCACCGTCGCCCTGCTGGACTTCCACGCGCCGCTGCCCGTGGACCCCGCGGTGGTGACGGGCGACGGTGTCGAACTGCGCCACGGCGCAACGGTTCCGCTGCAGTCCTATCGGGTTGAGGTCAGTGGTGTCGCGCAACGTCATGCCGACCCGTCGGCGTTGCTGCGCGGCGAGGACGGCGAGCCCGCGGAACTCTCGATGGACCTGACCTGGATGACGACCGGAACCCCGTACGCGTACCGGATCACCACCCGCTACGAAATCCCTTGCACCATAACCGGAACCATCACCGTCGACGGCCGCAGCTATCAGGTGGAGGCCGTCCCCGGTCAGCGCGACCACTCCCACGGCGTACGGGACTGGTGGAGCATGGACTGGGTGTGGAGCGCGCTGCACCTCGACGACGGCACCCACCTGCACGGTGTCGACCTGCGCATCGCCGACTTCCCGCCGCTCAGCGTGGGCTACCTCCAGCGCGACGGGGAGGTCGTCGAGACCACGGAGGTGGCCGCCGAGGCGACGTTCGCCGACGACGGGTTACCGGTACAGACCCACATCGTCTACCGGCCCGGGCCGGTCGACACCACGATCCGGGTGCGGGGCAACGCGCCGGTGCGACTGGTCGCGCCGGACGGCCGGGTGAGCCTGTTCCCGCGGGCCTGGGTCGAGGTCGAGACCACCGACGGCCGTCGGGGTGTGGGCTGGGCGGAGTGGAACCGCAACCTCTGATCACAGGTGCGCGGAGTCGTCGTCCAACTCGTCGCGGCGCAGACCCATCGGCGTGGCGGTGGGAAGGTCGCCACCGGCGATCACCAGCCGGGTCAGCGGGGTCAGCGCACCGAACAGTCGCTCGACGTCGTCGTCGCCCAGGCCCCGCAGCGCGGTGAGCGCCAGCGCATCGGTGCGCTGCTCGATCCGGTCCTTCAGGATGCGCCCGGCCTCGGTGAGAGTGCCTGTCGACGTGAGTAATCCGCGGCCGGCCAGCGAGTCGACGCAGGCCGTCCACTCGTCCTCGGTGTAGTCGCGGGAACGTTTGATGAAGGCCGCCGGTACCGCTGCGGCCGCGACGTGCAGCACATTGGCCTCCCGGCCGCCGATGCCCTCGGCGAGAAGAGCGGCGACATGCCCGTCACCGCGATGCTCGCGCAGCAGGGTCGTCGCGTGCCACAGGGCCGCCACCGGGGTGTCCGGCCACGACAGGGCCAGGTTCGCGGCGAACAACGGCCGTCCCTCCAGCGGTGCGCCGCGGGCGGCGGCCCCGGCGAGTTCGGCGGCCACGGCGACAGCGGGGTCTTCCTCGGTCAGGCCGTAGCGGCGCAGTGCGGCCACCGCGGTGTCCTGACGCACCCGCAGCACGTCGGCGGGCGTGCTGATGTCCCATACCGCGGGCAGCGCCCGATGAACCCGCTCGGCGGCGAAGTTGTAGAAGATCGCGGTCACCACCTCGGCGGGAACCGGCCCGAGGGGGGCGGACCGCGCGGCGAAGTATCCACGCCAGAACCCGGTGAAACCCAGCGCGGCCAAGCCGGTTTGGACCTCGGGCGCGAAGTAGGTGACGGCGTGGATCGGTTCGAAGCGGTCGAACAAGCGCCTGGCCAGTCGCGGTGTCCTCACTCCCGCAGTCAACCACGCGCAGATGCGCCCCCCAGGCGTCGCTTGCTTGATATCTTCCTCCCACGGTACGAGCAACGCGCTGGTCCCAGAGGGTTGGAGGGTCATGATGCGACGGACGTGGGCTGCGCTTGCGGCGATGGCGGTCACCGGGGCGACGTTGACGGGTTGTTCGATCAACGTCTCGAGCGGGCCGCCGACGGTGGCCAAGGCCGACCTGCAGAAGGACATCACCGACCGGATGGAGAAGGCCGGCGAGAAGCCGCAATCGGTGACCTGCAAGGACGATCTCAAAGGCGAGGTGGGCAAGAACGTCATCTGCGAGGTGACGATCACCGACACCAACCAGATCGATGCGATCGTCACCGTCACCAAGGTCGACGGCACGACGGTCAGCTACGACACCGCGCCGGCGCTGTCCAAGGAGCAGCTGGAGAAGGCGGTCGAACGGCTGTGGACCAGTTCCCAGAGCAGCCCCGCCGACAAGGTCACCTGCGAGTCGGGACTCGACGGCAAGAAGGGCGCCGAGGCGAAGTGTGATGTGACCGCCGCCGACGCCGACACCAAGGTCACCGCGGTCGTCACTGAGGTCAAGGGCCTGCTGATGAGCTTCGACGTCAACCAGGCGTGAGCGGATAGCGTTCTGCACTCGCGCAGCGGCCGACCCGGCAGCCCGCACGCCGGGCTATCGTGACATCGGCTGACTGATTGGGGGCGTGCGTGACGGATCTCGGTGCACCGGGTTTCGCGCTGCATCCGCTGCACGGCCCGCATGAGCCGACCACGTCCACGCCGACACGCAGGCCGGGCTCGGTTCGGCGCACGTCGTCGATGGACATCACCCGCACGCCCGGTTCGCCGGACCCGGTGTACCTGCTCGGCCGCGCACGTGACCTGATCACCGGCCGTGACGGGTCGGCCGGGGTGGCGCGGACCGCCGAGCTGACGGCGACCGTCGAACTCCTGCGGCAGGTCGTTCGGGCCATCGCGACCGACCCGCCGGTACCCGAACTGGCGGAGTTGGTCGGCCGCCCGCCGATGGCGGGCTTCCGGCCCGCCGCCGACGCGGCGATACCGAAGCTTCGCCACGACCGCGACCTGCTGTACACCCTGATCGACGACGTGCCGGGCAGCACGTTGATCTCCGGGCACGCGCTCGGCGCGTCCGGGCAGTTGGAGTCGGCCCGCACCGGCTTCCGGCCGCTGGCCGATCAGTGCGCGGGGTTCGTCACCGGCGGCGTGATGTCGACGATGTTCGCCTCCGAGGAGGCGGTGATCGTGACCGGGCCGCCAGCACCGGATCTCCGCGACCCGGACGACCCACTGGCCTGGCACGAGTTCGGCGACCTGCCACTGCACGCGATGCGGCGTGCGCGCCGGATCGACGTGGCCGACGGCGGGGACGGCGCCGAGGTGCACATCGACGCGATGTTCCGGGATACCTACGTGCGCGGCGACGGGGTGGAGACGATCATCCACGAGTACACCCTGCAGGCAACCGTGGACCTCTCGGGCCGGCGGGTCCTGGAGTCACGCGCGACGCCGCGGGTGCTGCCCTGGCAGGAGTGTCCGGCGGCGGCGCAGAGCGCGGCGCGGATCACCGGAATGACGTTGCCGGAACTGCATTCCCGGGTGCGCCGCGAATTGCACGGGACCAGCACCTGCACCCACCTCAACGATCTGCTGCGCAGTGTGGCCGACGCCGAGGCGCTGATCACGCTGCTGCCCCCGGGCTGAGCGTCAACCCGTCAGGTCCGCCGAGGCCGAGTGGTCGATGATCGCCCGCATGGCGCGTTCGGCGCCCGCGGAATCGCGTAACCGGACGGCGCGGGCCACCTCGTCGTGCAGAGCGACGAGGGCCGGGTCGGGCTGGGCGGGCGCACCCCCGGGCTGGGCACGCTCGCTCAGCACCTCGGCCACCACGTCGTAGAGCGCGCAGAACATCTCGTTGCCGCTGGCTTCCAGCAGCGTCCGGTGAAAGAGCTTGTCGGCCAGCAGAAAAGCATCGAGGTCTCCGGAGCGCCCGTGCACCGCCATGTCCGAGACCGCCGCCGCCATCGACCGGCACTGGTGCGGATCGGCCCGCTGGGCCGCCAGCGCCGCGGCGGCCGGCTCGACACCCCGACGCAGCTCGGCCAGCGACTGCAGCTGCATCATGCGGTCGTCGCTGTCCAGCCGCCATCGGATCACCCTGGGGTCCAGTACGTTCCACTTGCTCGACGGCTGAATGGTGAGGCCGACCCGCCGTCGCGGTGAGACCATCCCCATCGATTCCAGAACCCGGATGGCCTCCCGGGCCACCGAACGCGACACCCCGTGGGCGGCACTGACACCGTCCAGGGTCAGCGCCCGGCCCGCGTGATAGTGGCCGGAGACGATCGCCGCCCCGAGCGCGGCGAGGACACTGCCGTGCAGCTCACCGGCGGTCGACTTCGGATCCACGCAAAGATGTTGTCATATCGGGTGAGGCCGGGCGTAAGGACCGACGCATGCGCAGATCGTGGGGCAAAGAGCAGACCAATCGATCATCCTGTGTGACATGTCAATCAACCGGGTAGACGCAGGCATGGCCTCACCGATCGTGGTCATGGGTGTGTCCGGGTCGGGGAAGTCGACCGTGGGTGCGGCCCTGGCGCAGAGACTGCGGGTGCCGTTCGCCGACGCGGACGACTTTCACCCCCCGGCCAACATCGCGAAGATGACCGCCGGGGTTCCCCTCGACGACGATGACCGTCACCCCTGGCTCGAACTGATCGGCGGTTGGCTCGCCGGGCACACCGACGGCGGCGTGATGAGCTGCTCGGCTCTGAAGCGCACGTACCGCGATCAGCTGCGCAGGCATCGACCGGATGTCCGCTTCCTGCACCTGAGTGGTTCGGTCGGCGTGGTGGCCCGGCGGCAGGCCAGCAGGCCCGGGCACTTCATGCCCGCCTCGCTGGTCGCGTCGCAGTTCGAGACGCTCGAGCCGCTCCAGCCCGATGAGCAGGGCATCACCATCGATATCGATCAGAGTATTGATTCCATTGTCGAGGAATACGTTTCGCGCACCCGAGGAGCGACGTGATGAGCCCGAACACCGTCCTGGCCGATGCACCGTCGCTGGCCCAGCCGGTGGCATCCGGCTGGCAGCTCATCCTCGCCTTCCTCGCCGGCATCGCCGTGATCGTCGTCCTGATCACCTTGGCCAAGCTGCACCCGTTCCTGGCGCTGATCTTCGGGGCGCTGACGGTGGGCGTCGTCGCGGGGGAGAACCTTGAAAAGGTGCTGAAGTCGTTCGCCGACGGCTTCGGCTCCACGGCGGCGGGTGTCGGCATCCTGATCGCACTGGGAGCGATGTTCGCCAAACTGCTCGCCGACTCCGGCGGCGCCGACGAGATCGTCGACACCATCGTGGGACATGCCTCGCCGCGCGCGCTGCCGTGGGCGATGGCACTCGTGGGTGCCATCATCGGCCTGCCGATGTTCTTCGAGATCGGCCTCGTGCTGTTGATGCCGGTGATCTATCTGGTGTCCAGGCGGTCGCAACTCTCGCTCATCACGGTGGGAATCCCTGCGCTGGCCGGGCTTTCGGCAATGCACGGCTTCGTGCCACCGCACCCGGGCCCGCTCACCGCCATCAACCTGCTCAATGCCGATCTCGGGTTGACACTCGCTCTCGGCGTGGCGGTCGCGATTCCGACGATCATCGTCGCCGGCCCGTTGTTCGGCAGGCTGGCCGGACGCTGGGTCGTCGTCGACGCGCCGGACACGTTCGCCGCGACCGGGGCGGGGGAGTTGCGCCGGGCAGGCCCGGAGGCTGAGGTGATTCCCGACACCGATGCCGGCACGCGACGCCCGTCGTTCGGGGTCACCATCGCCAGCGTGCTGCTACCCGTGGTGCTGATGCTCGGCAAGGCGCTCGTCGACATCTTCATCGACGACGAATCGCAATGGTTCCGAGTGACTTTCGACGTACTCGGCACGCCACTGGTGGCATTGCTGATCGCGGTCGTCGTGGGCATCTTCACACTGGGCCGCGGTGCCGGAATGACCCGTGACCAGCTGACGGCGTGCATCGAGTCCGGCCTGCCGCCGGTGGCAGGCATCATCCTCATCGTCGCGGCCGGCGGTGGCTTCAAACAGGTGCTCGTCGACAGCGGCATCGGCACGCTGCTGGCGGACTGGGCCAAGGACGTCAGCATCTCGGTGATTGTGCTGTCCTGGCTGCTGGCGGTGCTCATCCGACTGGCCACCGGGTCGGCGACGGTTGCCACGATCACCGCCTCCGCCCTGATGCTCGGCTTGGTGGACGGGCTGAGCAGCGGCCAGGTCTCCCTGATGGTGTTGGCGGTCGGGGCCGGCTCGCTGTTCTTCTCCCACGTCAACGACGCCGGGTTCTGGCTGGTCAACCAGTACTTCCGGCTCACCGTGGGTCAGACCATCAAGACCTGGTCACTGATGGAGACGGTGCTGTCGGTGACCGGTCTGGTGATGGTGCTGCTGCTCAGCCTGGTGGTTTAGCACTTCTTCGACGTCCGGCGCCGGTGCACTGTTAGCGTCCAGACGTGAACCGCACCGTCAGCGAGCCGCGCGCGCACGGGCTCGCTGGCCTGCTGCCGCCGTGGCCGGACAACCCGCCGGCGAGCCCGGGCTCCGAACAGCGCGCCGCCCTCGACGACGAGCTGGCGGATCTGGAGGATCTCCTCGGCCGTCTCACCGCCGACGCGGAACCCGAACTACGGGCGGCCGTGCGTGCGCTGGCCGAGCTGCATGAACGGCGGGACCGGGCCGCCGACGCTCAACTCCGGGACCGGCTCAGCGTTCTGGACCGGGTTCACACGGCACTTTCCTACCTGCGTCGAATGCCCAGCGCCGAAGCGATCATCGGCGCAGCACCGCGACAGGCATGTGAGGCCTGCGGGTTTGATCGCGCTGTGCTGTACCGCTTGCGCGGCAATCAACTCATCGCCGAGTCGTTCTGGGTCGATGGCGACCCCGCAGCCGCATCCCGACTGCTGGCATTCAGCCGTGAGCACCCCGCCGAGCTCACCTCGACGGTTCTCGAAACCGAGATGATCCGCGGCCGAAAGCCCATGGCCATCCAGCATGCACTCGGAAATCCGAGGGTGGTAACCGAATTCGTTGAGGCCTACGACACCCACTCTTACGTCGCGGCGCCGATTATGCCGGAGGGCCGGGTGATCGGCTTCCTGCATGCCGATCACCGACTGAAACCTCGCCGGGTCGACGAGTTCGATCGTGACAGCCTCTGGGCCTTCGCGGAAGGCTTCGGGCATGTGGTGGAGCGGGCGCAACTCGCCGACCGGCTGCGTGCCCAGGGTGGAGAGCTACGGCGGCTACTGCAGCGGACGGACGCCGTCGTCGCCGAATACCTGGATGCGGAAGTGGAACTCGTCAGCGGTGATGCGGCCGGTGTGGGCGCCTCGAGTGCGGCCACTGCGATTCTGCCCTCGGCCGAGAACGCGCTCACCGGACGACTCTCCAAACGCGAACTCGAAGTGCTGGCCCTGTTGGGTGCGGGGGCCTCCAATGCGCACATCGCGGCGCGCCTGGTGATCGCCGAAGACACCGCGAAGTCGCACGTGAAGCGCATTCTGCGGAAACTGCGCGCAGCCAACCGCGTCGAAGCGGCGACCATCTGGCTCAAGGCGCAGCAGCCGTGACGGGCCGCCCGCCCCGTTAGTCGTCGTGGCCGTCGTCGAGGGCCGGTGAGTCGACGGACGCGGGATGCTTACTGACCAGCGAGCGCCACGCGATCATCGCCAGCACCACCATGACGATGACGATGCCGAGATAGAACATGAAGAACGGGATGCGATTGGTCAGCGGCCCGCCGAAGTGGAGCCCCCGGCTGTTGGGGAACACCGCGTCGAACAACGAGGCGAGGGAGAACAACCACCCGACGCCGATCATCCCGATCGAGACTCGTCGCAGACCCTTGCCGCTGAACGGTAGCAGCGGCAGCAGCATGGCCAGGATCCACAGGATCAACCCGTTGAGGATGGCTTCCAAATGCGACATTCGCCAGGCCTTTTCGCTGCCCGGCAACTTCACGTCGAAGACGGGGAACGGCCACACGTCGATCCGGCCGAGCAGCACGAACAGAAAACCGAAGCCGGCCACACCGCCGAGAAACATCAGCAGGGCCCCGTTGCCGATCAAGAGGCGCTGGGTGTTGCGGATGTTCGAAGGTGGTGTCATCGCTGTCCTTGGCTGGTCGGGACCCTATCTGCGATCAAAGCGGTAGGCGCGCGGGTATCAAAGCGGATTCACCCCGAATGGCGACAACGTGTACCACTAATGGCGAAGAAAACCCGCTCGGGGCGGATCTAGGTTGGGTGACGTGCTCGCCAGCGAGAGGTCACGTCCATGAGTTCAGCACCGCCGCATCTGGACACCGATTATCTGATCCTGGGTGCAGGCGCCATGGGCATGGCGTTCGCCGACGTGATCCTCGACGAGGATCCCGCGGCGCGCCTGGTCATCGTCGACCGGCACGCCAACCCGGGTGGCCATTGGAACGATGCCTACCCGTTCGTCCGGTTGCATCAGCCTGCCGAGTTCTATGGCCTGAACTCGACGGCACTGGGGCATGGCGGAGCCGATCTGAGCTCGGGCGCCGAGATCGTCGCCTACTTCCGCAGGGCGATGGATCGGTTCCTGGCCACCGGCCGGGTGCGCTTCCTGCCGATGAGCGAGCACCAGGGTGATGGCCGGATCGTCTCCACCGTCGATCGGGATCTGGTCACCACCGTCACCGCGGCGCGCAGAGTCGTCGACGCCACGTTCATGAATGTCACGGTGCCCTCGGTACGCCCGCCCCGCTACACGGTCGACCCCGGCGTCACCCTGATACCGCCCAACGGGCTGGTCAAGATCAGTCGGCCGCCGCAGCGCTATGTGGTGGTCGGCGCCGGCAAGACCGGGATGGATTCCATCCTGTTCCTGTTGGACAACGGGGTCGCGCCTGAGCGAATCCAATGGATCGTGTCGCAGGATGCCTGGCTGCTGGATCGCGGTGCGATGCAACCGGGCCTCGTGCTGGATTCG
The DNA here is from genome assembly GCA_964535335.1 of uncultured Mycobacterium sp. Lineage (GTDB taxonomy): Bacteria > Actinomycetota > Actinomycetes > Mycobacteriales > Mycobacteriaceae > Mycobacterium. The sequence goes on along the minus strand of CAZHUU010000036.1, from coordinate 20,677 downwards.
GTCGTGTGCATGGTGCGCAGTCTGGTCGACGCCGCGGACGTCGACGACATCTTTCTGCGGCTCGAACGGGCCGGGGTGCTGTTCCGGCTGGATACCTCGACCTTGCCGACCAAGTGGCGGTGCGCCACGGTGGACCGGCCGGAGCTGAGCAAGCTGCGCCGGATCGACAACGTGGTGCGAATGGGCAGGGTGCAACGCGTCGGCACCAACGAGATGATTCTCGACCGCGGGACGGTCGACGTCGCCGAGGACAGTCTGTTCATCGACTGCTCGGCTGACGGGCTCGCCAGACTGGATCCGCAGCCGTTGTTCTCCCCCGGCCGTGTCACGTTGCAGCCGATCTTCATGTGCCAGCAGACATTCAGCGCGGCGTTGATCGCCCACCTCGAGCTGCTCAAGACCGACGACGGTCGGCGCAATCGGATCTGTACCGCCGTTCCACACCCGGAACTCAAGGAGGACCTGCCCGGTCAGCTGGTCGGCACGGCCCAGAACATGATCAACTGCAACCGCGCCATCCCGGTGTGGCTGCGTCGCAGCCGCCTCTACCTCGGGCATCACAGCGCCCTGCCTCGTTACCTCGTCGGCTCGGCCAAGGTTCTGTTGATGCAGCGTCGTGCCGTCGCCGCGATGAAGCGCATCCGCGAGAAGTCGAGCACCGCGCGCCCCAGGCCTGTGGCAGCTCCGGACGGCGTCACCGCCTGAAGTCCACCGCGAGACGCGCCCGCGGCCCGCTCAGCCCTTGATGACCTGGGTGCCGCCGGCCAGCTCGTCGTGTTTGCCCTGCTTGGTCGGGCTGTTGTTGATCGTCACCGCGATGACGACGTAGGCGATCACCCCGAGCAGGCCGCCGATGTAGGGGATGACCGACAGCAGGGTGAACGAGTTCCGGATCGCCGACTGCTGCGCGGTGGGCTTGGGTGCACCGCCCGGCCCGTGGACGCTCAAGCCGAGCAGCTTCTTGGCCGGCGTCCAGCCCTGGGTCACCTCGAAAACCACGAAGTAGGCGAACGTCAACAGACCCGAGAACAGGCCGGTGACAAGGATATTGCCGGTCGCCCGGAACAGCATCGCGAGCACGAACGCGACGATCCCGACGAAGATGCCGTCGATGAGGCGCGCGGCGAAGCGCAGGCCCAACCCACCGGGCTGGCCACCGGGCAGAGGTCCGGGCGGCGGCGGGTAACCCGGCTGCTGGCCGTACGGGCTGGGCGGTGGTGGCGGGGGATATCCACCGGGCGGTCCATACGGCTGGGCCGGGGGCGGCGGCGGGAAGCCGGACGGTTGCGCGTTGGGATCGTAGTCACCCGTTGTCATCAGATCGCTCCTGCCGAAGTAGGTGCGATCAATCTACCGTGCTGGTCACTTCCTGCACGGACTTCGCCGCGGTGAGACTTGAATTCGCCTGTCAGCGCCTTTTCCAGCGCTTGGCGCGCTTCCGGGCGGTGCCGGCCAGGTCGCCGCCCTGTTGCACGGCCCGGTCGCGGGCGGTCGCCGCGAACTCGGCACCGCGGTCGCGTGCCACGTCGGCCAATTCCGCGCCGCGTTCGCGCGCGACGTCGGCCAATTCCGCGCCGCGTTCGCGCGCGACGTCGGCCAACTCTGAGGCCAGCACAGCCCCACGCTTGCGGGCCGTCTCCAGCAACGGCGCACTGCGCTCACCGGCCGCCAGCGCGAGTTCGCGCCCACGCTCGGCGCCCACCTGGAGCCCATGGCCAAGTCTGTCGGCCAGGTCGCTGTCCAGCAGTGCCGAACTCGAGAGTGCCGAACTCGACCCCGGCAGGTTCGACGACACCGCTTCGGACACCTTGCGCGCCGCCCGCCGGCCACGCCAGCCCAGGGAGGGCTTGCCCGCGGTGTCGGCCGAGGCGATGATCAGCCCACCCAGCAGGCTGATGTCGGCGAGGAATTCGCGGCGCTTCTGCGCCTTGCGCTCCGGGTCCACCTCGGACCAGAACATGTGGGCGCCGAGGTTGCCCGGAATCACCGTGCAGGCCAACGCGGCCGAGGCCAACCGCGGTAGCTTTCCGGTCGCCAGCAGCAGGCCGCCGCCGATCTGCACGGCGGCGTTGGCCTTGGCGAAGGTCTCCGCATCCGTCGGCACCTTGGTCGCCACCGGATCCGGCAGCTTCTGCAGGCCCTCCAGGGCCGGACGGGCCGCGTCGGCGGCGGGCTCCGGACTCCGGAGTGCGTCGACGCCCTGACCGATGAACACGGCAGCCAACATGGGACGGGCAACTCTGCGAATCAGCATGGCCGCGGTGTTCCCGGCCGGATCGGGGGTCAAACCGCCGCTACACCGTCGCTCACTCGGCCCCGTGCCGCTTCCACAGCGGGAACGCCACCCAGGCGCCCAGCATCGCAACCGCGGTCAGGGCACCCGCGATCATCGCCGCGGTCGCGCCCAGCACCGCGCCGAACACCACGATCGCCACGCCGGTCAGAGCGGTACCGAGCAACAGCAGACCGCTGTAGGCGCAGCGGTGGCTCACCGAGACCACCGTGTTGAGCCGATGGCGGCGGAACAGCAGCCGGTGCATCGCCACCGGGGCGACCAGCAACACTGTCGCCGCCAGCGAGCACGCCACCGTCATCAGGTACACCACCTGCAGGTCGGTGCCGAGTTGGGCGAAGCGGGCCTGGAACGGCAGGGTCAGCAGTAACCCGGTGAGCAACTGGACGCCGGTCTGCGTCACGCGCAGTTCCTGCAGCAGACTCGACCAGTTGCGGTCCAGACGCTCGGCGCGGGTTTCCGAACGGGCGGCCGCATCCCAATCCTGATCGAGCTCGGGATGGTCCACATCCATCCGACGAGGGTGCCCGCTGATGGTGCGGTCAAACCCTCACGCCAGCAGCAGCCGGGCCGATCTCTCCAGCTTGGCGGCGATCTCGGTGTAGGAGGCGTAGCCCATCCCGGCGCGCACCAGGGCCCCGGCGTAGAGCTGCTCGAGGGACTCGACGATATCGGAATCCGATTGCGGCCCAAGGGCCGAACACAGCCGGTCGTGGATCTCGTGCCCGATGCGGAACCGCAGGAGCTCGACATCGGGATCCTTGCCGAGCAGCGCGGTGGTGACCGCACCGGCGAGTTCGGGTTCGTCGGCGACCAACAGGGCGATGTGGCGCAGCACCGTGATGACGCGCTCCACCGGATCGGGTGAGCCGACGGGCGGTACCGGAGTCGAGGCCAGCCGGCGCCAGAACACCTCGGCCACTAGGTGTTCCTTGGAGGAGAAGTAGGTATAGGCGGTTGCCGCCCCAACCCCGGCCTCGGCGGCCACCATCCGGATCGTGAGGCCGGTGAAGCCTTCTCGGCTCAGAACGTCGACCGCGGCGCGGCCCAGCCGGTCCACCGTGGCGGCCTGCTTCGCTGTCAACCGGCGTCGCGTCGACTCGCGAGCTACCGGATCGGACACATGTCCGGACGCTACTACAACGCATCGGTGCGGGCAAGGTGCGCGCTGGCCATCGCCGGCGCAGTCAGGCTATGTTCGGGACATGAACCGCCCCGAGACCGCCCGTGCCGCGCAAACTTCCAGACTTTTCGAACTGGCCGAAGAGATCATCGGTTTCATGCCGGCCGACGAGGGCCGTGCGTTGTTCGACGCGGCGGTGGCGGCACTCGACGACGGGATCGCGGTGGAGATCGGCACCTACTGCGGAAAGTCGACGGTGCTGCTCGGCGCCGCGGCGGCCACCACCAGCAGCGTGCTGTACACGATCGATCACCATCACGGATCCGAAGAGCACCAACCGGGTTGGGAGTTTCACGACACCACGATGGTCGATCCGGTGAGCGGCCGTTTCGACACCCTGCCCACCTTCCGGCGCACCCTCGACGCCGCCGGCCTGGACGACACCATCGTCGCCGTGGTGGGCAAGTCGACGGTGGTCGCCCGCGGCTGGCGAACACCGTTGCAGCTGTTGTTCATCGACGGCGGCCACAGCGAGACCGCGGCGCAACAGGATTTCGACGGTTGGGCGAAGTGGGTGTCGGTGGGCGGGACGCTGGTCATCCACGACGTCTTCCCCGACCCCCGTGACGGCGGCCGTCCGCCGTACCACATCTACTGTCGCGCATTGGAATCCGGCCAATTCACCGAAGTCGGCTGCGTGGGTTCGCTCCGGGTGCTGCACCGCATCGACGGTGTGCCGGGCGAGGACGTCCCGGCCGGGCCGGTCAGTTCCTGACGCATTCGCAGTCGTAGTCGGCCTCCAGGCCGCGGGGCAGTTCGGTGCCGCGGAAGATGCCGCTGCCGGCGGTGGTTCCGGACAGGGCGTCGGCGGCGAGGATGACGGCGGCGCCGGTCCAGGTCGTCCGCTCCACCGGCCAGCGCTTACCGTCGGCGAACACCAGGCCGGTCCAGTACGAGCCGTCGTCCTCGCGCAGGTGCTGCATCGCGGTGAACTGGTCCAGCGCGTGGTCGCGTTCGCCCATCGCGTCGAGCGCCATCACCAACTCGCAGGTCTCCGCGCCGGTCACCCACGGGCGGTCGTTCACGCAACGGATGCCGAGCCCGTCGACCACGAACTCGTCCCACCGCTCGGTGATCCGCGCACGGGCCGCCGAGCCGCGCAGCGCCCCACCGAGAATGGGGTAGTACCAGTCCATCGAGTGGTGTGGCTTCTCGGTGAAGGCGTCGCGGTGATCGGCGATCGCATGCCCGAGCCGGCCCACTGCGACCTCCCACTCGGGCTGCGGGTCGTCGACGTAGTCCGCGAGGGCCAAGGCACAGCGGATGCTGTGGTACACGCTCGAACAGCCCGTCAGCAGGGCCTCCGGCAGGACACCGGAAGAGCTTTGCGCCCAATAGATCTCACCGGTGGTCGCCTGCAGGTTCAGGACGAACTCGATGGCGCCGCGCACGGTGGGCCACATCCGCTCGGCGAACCGGCGGTCACCGGTCACCAGCACGTGATGCCACACCCCGGTGGCGACGTACGCGCAGAAGTTGCTGTCGCTGTTGTGGTCCTCGATCACCCCGCGGCGGTACTGGATCGGCCAGGACCCGTCGGCGCGCTGCTCACGGCGGCACCAGTCGTAGGCCGCCCCCGCGGCTTCGGTCAGGCCGGTGACGGTGAGTGCCATCGCGCACTCCACGTGGTCCCAGACGTCGGTGTGCCCGGTCTCCGACCACGGGATCTCGCCGGAGGGTTGCTGAACGGCGGCGATCGACCGCGCGGTCTCCCGGCACTGCGCCGGGGATAGGACACCGGCCACGCCGGGCACGCCGTCGAGGTCAGGCTGCCGGGCCATCGGAGTCCGGCTTCTCGAAGTACAGCGCCACACTCTTGCCGACCAGTGGGTTGAGCGCCGCCTCGGCGACCCGGGTGAGCCTGGGTTGCGACATCATGTCCCATACCAGTAACTTGTGGTAGGCCTTGACCGCAGGATGTTCCGGCTTCTCCACGCCCACAGCGCATTTGAGCCACCAGAACGGTGAATGCAGTCCGTGCGCGTGCTCGGAGTGGGTGAATCGCAGACCGCCCGCTAGCAGTTTGGCGCGGAGTTCGTCGGTCTTGTAGATGCGGATGTGGCCACCCTCGTTGGCGTGGTAGTCGTCGGAGAGCAGCCAGCAGATCCTCTCCGGAAGCCAGCGGGGCACCGTGACGGCGAGCGTGCCGCCGGGGCGCAGCACCCGGGCCAGTTCGGCGATCACGCCGTCGTCGTCGGGGATGTGCTCGAGGATCTCCGAGGCGATCACGGTGTCGAAGCTGGCGTCGGGATACGGCAGGGCCAGCGCGTCGCCCACCACGACCTGGGCCTTGGCCGACTCCGGTGCCTCGCCGGCCTCGCCCATGGCCTGCAGCATGGTGTCGACGTTGGCCAGTTCCTCGGCGTCCTGGTCGAAGGCGATCACGTCGGCGCCGCGGCGGTAGGCCTCGAAGCTGTGCCTGCCCGCGCCGCAGCCGACGTCGATCACCGTGCTGCCCGGCCCCACCCGGAGCCGGTCGTAGTCGACGGTCAGCACGGCTCGTCGACCGCCTCGATCGCGCTATGACGCAGTCCGGTGCGGGCGATGGCCTGCTCGTAGACGCGCACGGTCTGCGCGGCCACCGATTCCCAGCTGAACACGTCGAGCGCCCGGTGGCGGCCCGCGGTGCCCAGCCAGTGCCTGCGCTCGGGGGAGGAGAGCAGCCGGTTCAGCGCATGGGTCAGTTCGCCGACGTCGCCGGGGGTCACCAGATCGGCGCACTCGCCGTCGGGGCCCAGCACCTCGGGCAGCGCACCGGCCCGGCTGGCCACAATCGGCGTGCCGCTGGCCATGGCCTCGACGGCGGGCAGCGAGAAGCCCTCGTACAGCGACGGGATGCAGGCGATCTCCGCGGAGGCGAACAGCGTGGCCAGTTCGGCGTCGGACAGCCCGCTGGAGGTGTGCACGATGTCGGAGATGCCCAGTTCGGCGATCAGCTTCTCGGTCGGGCCGTTCGGCTCGAGCTTGGCGACCAGCTGCAGTTCCAGGTCGTGCTCACCACGGAGCTTCGCGACCGCCTGCAGCAGGTGTCCGATGCCCTTGAGCGGCCGGTCGGCGCTCGAGATCGCGATGATCCGGCCCGGAACCCGGGGTGCGTCATGCGGTTTGAACAAGTCGGTGTCGACACCGAGCGGCACCACCCGCAATTGGTCCGGGCTGACGCCGAAGTCGTCGGCGATGTCGGTGGCCGACGACGACGACACGGTGAGCAGGTCGGGAATGGACCGCGCCACCTTCTTCTGCATCTGCGCGAAGCCATACCACCTGTGTACCAACGGCTTTCGCCACCACTTGGCGGCAGCCAGATCGAGTATCCGATCCCGGGTGATGGGGTGGTGCACGGTGGCGACCACCGGCAGGCCGTCGGCGGCGATCCGCAGCAGCCCGGTGCCCAGGCACTGGTTGTCGTGCACGACATCGAACTCGTCGCGACGCTGCGCCAGCAGTCGCGCGGCGCGCAGGCTGAACGTGCGCGGTTCGGGGAAGCCCGATGTCCACATGGTCGCCAGCTCGAGCAGGTCGATGCGGTCGCGGATCTCACTGGGGCGCGGCACCCGGAACGGGTCGGGCTCGCGGTAGAGGTCCAGGCTGGGCACCTCGGTCAGCCGCACCCGGGGATCGAGGATCTCGGGGTAGGGCTGACCGGAGAAGACCTCGACGTCGTGGCCCAGTTCGACCAGGCCACGGCTGAGGTGACGAACGTAGACGCCCTGTCCGCCACAATGGGTCTTGCTCCGGTAGGACAGCAGGGCGATCCGCATGCTCACGCTCCTGCCCGGCCCGCGGATGTCATCGTGCAACTGACCTGATGTTCGCGGCGAGCTTTCTGGACATGTGTCTAGACTATAATTCGACTAGCTACACATCGCAACGCGCGCCCATCCGCTTACCCCGGCCCACCGGCTAGCTTGATGGTGATGCACTACCACTGGGAGACGCTGTCCGAGGACGTCTGGTGTTGTCGGCTGCCGTTTTGTGATGTCACCGTGGGCCTGGTGCGCGGTAGCCGTGGGACCCTGTTGATCGACTGCGGCACAACACTTCTCGAAGCACGGAATATCGCGGAGGACGTGTATCGGATCACCGGCGGGTCCGTCACCCACGTCGTGATGACCCATCACCACTTCGACCACATCCTGGGCTCGGCCGGCTTCGCCGATGCCGAGCTGTACGCCGCCCAGCCCGTCGCCGAGGCGCTGACCGCGAGGATCGATGCTGTGCGCGCACACGCGATCAGCTACGGCGCCGACCCGGCCGAACTCGACCGCACGATCGCCGCCGTGCGCGCGCCGGATCACCGGGCGCTCACCGCGAACCTCGACCTCGGCACCCGGACCGTCCACATCGAACATCCCGGCCGCGGCCACACCGACCACGACCTGGTGGTGCTCATCGGGCCGCCGGCACCGGGCCGGCCCGGCGTGGTGTTCTGCGGGGACCTGGTGGAGGAGTCCGCCGACCCGGCCGTCGACGAGGGTTCCGACCTGGGGGAGTGGCCGCGGACCCTGGACCGGGTGCTGGCCGGCGGCGGCCCGGACGCGCTCTACGTGCCCGGCCACGGCGCGGTGGTGGACGCCGCCTTCGTCAGCAGACAGCGCGACTGGCTCAACCGGCAGGGATGAGGGTCACCAACCGGTGGTCAACACCCGGTCGAGCATGTCGACGAAGAAGTCGGCGGACTCGCGGGTGATGCACATCGGCGGCTTCACCTTGAGCACGTTCTGGCGGTCGCCGGTGGGCTGCACGATGACACCGAGCTCGCGCATCCGATCGCAGATCGCGGCCGTCTCCTCGGCGGCGGGCTCCAGTGTCGTCCGGTCGCGAACCAGTTCCACCCCCATGTACAGGCCGCTGCCGTGCACGGTCCCGATGATGGGATGGCGGGTCGCCAACTCGGCGATGCGCGCCTTCAGGTGATCCCCGATGGTTAGCGCATTGGCCTGCAGGCCTTCACTTTCCAGGAGCTCGAGCACCGTCAGGCCCACCACACAGGACACTGGGCTGCCCCCGGCGGAGGAGAAGAAGTAGCCCTGGGTGCGGTACTTCTCGGCGATCTCGCGGGTGGTGATGACCGCGCCGAGCGGCTGGCCGTTGCCCATCGCCTTGGCCACCGTGACGATGTCGGGCACCACGCCCTGCTGCTGAAAACTCCAGAACCACCGGCCCGTTCGCCCGTAGCCCACCTGGACCTCGTCGGCGATCGCCAACCCGCCCGCGGCGCGCACCGCCGCGTACACCGCCCGCAGGTAGCCATCGGGCAACGCCATTCCGCCGGCATTGCCGTAGAACGGTTCGCAGATGAACGCGGCGGGCGGTTTTCCCTGCGCGGCAAGGTCTTCGATGATCGCGACGGCCTCCGGGGCGTACTGCGCCGCGTCCGGGCCGCGGTGCCGGCCACGGTAGGCGTTGGGCGAGGGCACCGTGTGAATCCAGGACGGCCGGGTCTCCAGCGCGTTCGGGTTGTCGGCCACCGAGGTGGACACCGCGTCGGTGGCGTACGTCCAGCCGTGATAGGCCTCGGCCACCGCGACGATGTCATGGCGCCCGGTGGTGGCCATCGCCAGCCGCAGCGCCAGATCACCGGCCTCGGATCCGGAGTTGACCAGGAACACCGTGTCCAACGGATCGGGCAGGGTGGCGGCCAACCGCTCCGAGAGCGCCACCACGCTGGCGTAGTTGAACCGTGAGTTGGTGTTCAGCCGGCGCCACTGCCGGGCGACCGCCTCGGCGAGCACTGGGTGGCCGTGGCCGAGGATCGCCACGTTGTTGACTATGTCCAGGTAGCTGCGGCCCTCGGTGGACAGCATGTGTTCGCGCCAGCCGCGCTCGATGCGGGGCGGGTCGTCGTAGTAGTGCTCCTGCACGGTGGCGAAGGACTGCGCGCGGCGGCGCCACAGCGCCTCGCTGTCCCCGGTCGATGCCGCGACGGGCTCGAGGCCGACCAGCGGTCCGGGATCGGCGACCAGGCTCAGCCAGCCCGCCGAGTATTCCGGGCGTACGAAATCAGGTACCGCGACGTCGGGTTGGCGCAGCCACTGGATCCAGATGTGACCGTCCGCCGTGCCCAGCGGGGCTCCGGCGGCGACGGTGTGGCCGGCTCGCAGCTCGTCGTCGACCCGCAGCGCACCCCGGACCTCGATGGCGCCGGGGGCGCCGGTGACGATGACTGCGTCGTCGGTGGCGGCCTCGACCACGCCCGCCCAGGGGGCGGTGAGGGCCATCGGTGCGCCGGGCCACAGATCCACGCCGGTGCCGACGGTCGCCGGCGAGGTCGGGCTCAGCGTTTCCGCGCGGCTCACCCGGGCCTGGCCGAAGATGGTGACCACCGCGGCCGCGCCGCCTGCGAGGGCCTCGGCCGCGGCGCTCTCCTCGCGGGCGGGGTCGAGCCATGCGCCGGAGTCCATCACGTCGGATTCGATGGACAGATCGAGGCGCACGACCGTCCGCGGGTCCAGGGCGAGCAGCGGGGCGTCGGCGGCCACCGCGTCGGTGGGATGGATGACGCCCAACGCGTCTCGGATCTGGGCGGTCATCACCTCCATCGGCACCTCGGTGGCCCGTTCGAAGATCCGCCACTCGAAGTCGAGCGAGCCGGTGGCGTATTCGTTGTCGGCGTCGATGCTGGCCTGATGGTTGCCGCTGACCACCAGCACCGCCCCGCGCAGCACCACCAGCGGCCACAGCGCCTCGATCTCGGCCGGGGACAACGGGCGAACCGCGTTGAACTCCTCGATGGTCGGCAGCGTGGCCACCGGCTCGCCACCCTCGTGGCGCAGCACCGAGGACACCGCGACCGCCAGTTCGGCCACCGGCCAGGACCGGGTCAGATCGCCCAGGTCGATGATGCCGTCGGGCGTCCGGCCACTTTCTGCCGCGCCGCACACCACATTGTCGTCGGTGATGTCACCGTGGATCACCTGCACCGGCAGGTCGTCGGCGAGTTCGGCGACCACCCGCCAGGCCGCGGCCGCGGCGGCCTCCACGGCCTCCCGGCGGTGAGGGTCGCTGACGTGCGGCGCCAGCACCTCGACGGTGCGCGGCGCATGCCGCAGGTCCCACTGCAGGACGCGGTCCACACCGGCGTGGTCGAAATCCGCGAGCGCCCGGCAGGTGCGGCCGGCCAGCCTGCCCAGCGCGGCCGCCCGCGCCGGCGTGAGGTACTTCTCGCCGCTCATCGTGCCGCCGGACAGGTGGGTGATGATGCGGGCGTACAGCACCGTGCCGTCGTCGGAGCGCAGTTCGGCGATCGGCGGGAAACCCGCCGGCTGCACGTTGGCCGCCGTCCGTACCCCCGCCTCGGCCTGTGCGATGTAGGCGGCCGCGGCGTCCTGGGCCTCCAACTCGATGTGGGAGAACACCGGGTTGGCGATCTTGAGCACGCCGATCGGTTCCCCGTCCGATCCGGCGAGCAGGAAGTTGGCGTCCTGCTGGCTGCCCAGTGCCGTGGCCTCCGCCTCGATGCCGAAGTGGCTCCGGGCGATGTCCCGGGCCTGGGTCTCAGTGATCGCCGGGACCGGGAGTTCCTCGGCCTGGAAGAAGTCGAACAGCGTCATCGTGTCTCTCGGGCATCCTCATCTGGCGTTTCGGCGGTCTCACTGTACTGCTGTGACCGCCGCCGATCGGCCGATACGGTGGCACCATGCGGGCGCTGATCATCGTCGACGTGCAGAACGACTTCTGCGAGGGCGGATCCCTCGCTGTGGACGGCGCGAGTGGGGTGGTACGGGCGATCAACGCGCTGCTGTCCGGCGGGCACGGTTACGACCACGTGGTGGCGACCAAGGACTACCACATCGACCCGGGATCGCATTTCGCCGCGCGCCCGGACTACGTCGACTCGTGGCCGCGGCACTGCGTCGCCGGAACCGGTGGCGCCGACTTCCATCCCGCGCTCGACACCACCGCGATCGAAGCCGTGTTCCACAAGGGCGCCCACGAGGCCGCCTATAGCGGGTTCGAAGGCGAAAGCGACGGCACCCGACTCGCCGACTGGTTGCGGGCCCGAGGGGTGGATCAGGTGGACATCGCCGGCATCGCCACCGACTACTGCGTCAAGGAGACGGCGGCCGACGCCGTGCGGGCCGGGTTCACCACCCGGGTGCTGGTGGACCTGACGGCCGGTGTTGCGCCGGGGTCGACCGATGACGCCATCGACGACATGCGGGGCCGCGGCGTGGAACTGGTACGCACCGCCTGATGTCTGCCGCGCGTGCGGTACTGATCGAGGCGGTCGACCGATCGCCGACGGCGACGGCCGCCCACGACCGGGCGGGTTGGGTCGGGCTGTTCACCGCCGACGGCCGTGTCGAGGATCCGGTCGGATCCCGCCCGCACCTCGGGGCGGTGCAGATCGGGCGGTTCTACGACACTTTCATCGCGCCGCGCGCCATCGTCTTCCACCGCGACGCCGATATCGTCTGCGGCTCAACGGTCATCCGGGACGTGGTGCTGGAGGTCGGGATGGGACCGTCGGTGCGGATGCGGATTCCGGCGGTGCTGCGCTATGACCTCCGCGACGTGGCCGGGGAGTGGCGGATCGAACGGCTGCGGGCGTATTGGGAACTGCCGGCGATGGTCCTGCAGTTCCTGGGCAACGGCCCGCCCGCCGGACGGCAGGCGGTGCAGCTGACCCGCGCGTTGCTCCGGAACCAGGGGCTGCGCGGTTCGGCCGGTTTCGTGGCGGGCTTTCGTGGCGCCCGGTTCCGGGGCAAGCGCACCGTGCGCGGCTTGCTCGACGCCATCGCGGGTGGTGACGAACTGCGGGCGTGGCGCTCGCTCGCGCCCGGTGCGGAGATCACCCGTGCGGACCGAACGCCGTTGAAGTTCAGCACATTCGGTGCCGAACTCGACGGCGCACTCGACGGTCGCGTCCCGACCAAATTGATCGCGGCCGGATCCTTCGTCACCGTCTCGTTGCCGGGACCGGCGCCGCGGGTGCTGATCGCCGAACTCACCGGCGGCGGAACGGCGATCAGCCGGCTCAGCTACTTCGCGGAGTGATTTTCACATCCGGGCATAGCGCGCCAGCACGAGACAGTAGGCGCCGGAGGCGCCGAGGCCGACGCTCAGGCCGGGCGGTCGCCGGGGCCGTGCCGCAGGGTCTCCCAGTCGTGCTCGGCCTCCAACTGTGCGATGAGGCTGCGGGTGCGCTCGCGCAGCAGCAAGGTCATCGCGGTACCGATGATGATGGCCAAAACCAGTGCGACCCAGGAGAATCGGGACAGCCACTTCTCGGCCGCCAGGCCGAGGTAGTACACCACCGCGGTGGTGCCCCCGGCCCAGCACACCGCACCGGTGGCGTTGGCCGCCAGAAAGTAGGGATAGCGCATCCGCAGCGCCCCCGCCAGCGGGCCGGCGAGGATCCGCAGCAGCGCGATGAATCGGCCGAAGAAGACCGCCCAGACCCCCCACCGGGTGAACAACTGCTTGGCCAGCGCGACATGCCCGGTGCCGAAGTGTTTGGGGAAGCGCTTACCTAGCCGCTCGAACAGGGACATGCCGAACCGTCGTCCGATGGTGTAGCCGATGGTGTCACCGATGATCGCGCCGATGGTGGCGGACACCCCGACCCACACCGGGCTGATGTCGAGGGTGTGCCGGGAGGACAGCAGCGCCGCACTGACGAGCACGATCTCACCCGGCAGGGGGATGCCCAGGCTCTCCAGGCCGATGACGAAACCCACCATCAGGTACACCGCCAGCGGCGGGATGGTCTCCAGGATCGCCTCGACGTTCATCGGGCAAGAATGCCGTATCGCCGTCCGCCGCCGGCGCGAACCCCCGGGTTCACCCCCGCCGGTCTCAGCTCTCCCGCTTGCGCCGGTACAGCGTCCCGACGGCAAGCAGGACCAGGCTGATCAGCAGGATCGCGGTGGCCAGCACGTTGATCTGCGGTGGCACCGCCGCTTTCACCGCTGCGTTGACGTACAGCGGATAGGTCACCGTCGAACCGCTGACGAAGTAGGTGATGATGAAGTCGTCGAGCGAGAGCGCGAACGACAGCATCGCGGCCGCGACGATGCCGGGAACGATCAGCGGCAGCGTGACCTTGAAGAAGGTTCGGGTGGGACCGGCGCCGAGGTCGAGCGATGCGTCCTCCAGCGTCCAGTCGAACCCGCGGATGCGGGCACGCACGGTCATGGCGATGAAGCTGATCTGGAAGGCGATGTGCGCGATGACGACCGTGGCGTAACCGGTGGCCCAGCCCAGATCGAGGAACAGGGTCAGCAACGATGCGCCCATCACGACCTCTGGTGAGGTCAGCGGAAGCACCAGAAAGGTGTCGACGGCCTGGCTGCCCCGGAAGCGTTGGCGCACAAGGGCAACGGCGACCAGTGTGCCCAGCACCAGTGCGATGCTCGTCGACACCGCGGCCACGTTGATGCTCAGCTTGAGCGCGTTCGTCAGTGCCGGGTACTTGAACGGGTGGGCCCAGTTGTCCCACGTGAATCCCTGCCAGGTGTAGTTGAACTTGCCCGCAGGCTTGTTGAACGAGAAGACGATGATCACCAGGATCGGCAGGAACAGGTAGAACAGCACCAGGCCGGCGATGACCCGCAGTGCGAGGTCGCCCAGCTTGAAGGTGCCCCGGAAGTTGCGGCCCGGCTTGGCAAGACCTCCGTGGTCGAGGGTGTGGGCGATCGCCGCGCCCGCTTCGGTACTCATGCGCGATCCGCCTTCGCTTTTCGCTGGACACTCATGCGCGATCCGCCTTCACACCAGGTCCTCGGTGCCGAGCGCCCGCGTGTAGATCAGCACACCAACCAGGATGAGCGCCATCAACACGAAGCTCAGCGCGGCGGCCGCCGGATAGTCCTTCACCACCAGGAACTGGCGCTGAATCACGTTGCCGATCATCTTGGTCTGGGTGCTGCCCAGGTAGTCGGCGTTGATGAAGTCACCGACCGCGGGGATGAACACCAGCATGCTTCCGGCCAAGACGCCGGGCATCGCCAACGGCAGGATCACCTTGCCGAACATCCTGCGGTTGGTGGCGTACAGGTCCCGGGATGCCTCCAGCAGGCGGGCGTCGATCTTCTCCAGGCTGACGTACAGCGGCAGGATCATGAAGATGATCCAGTTGTAGGTCAGCCCGCCGATCACCGCCCAACTGGTCGACAGCAGCCGGCCGTCGGAGGGCAGCAGCCCGATCGAGTTCAGCGCGCTGACCACCCAGCCGTCATCGGCCAGGATGGTCTTCCAGGCCAGCGTCCGGATCAGGAACGTGACGAAGAACGGCAGGATGACCAGGCCGAGGATCAGGTTCTTGTACCGCCCCGCCTTGAACGCGATGACATAGGCCAGCGGAAACGCCAGCAGCAGGCACAGCACCGTTGCGGACAACGCATAGCCGAACGAGCGGAGGATCTGATCCTTGTACGTGCTCAGTGCGTTGGCGTAGTTGGCGAAGTTCCAGCCGAAGGTGAGCTTGGGCATGTACACCGAGCCGCCCATGCTGGACAGCGAGGTGCGGAACAACGACACGAACGGCACCACATAGAAGACCCCGAGATAGGCGAGCGCCGGAAGGATCATCAGGTACGGAGCCAGCTTGCTCCGCTGCCGGTTGCTACTGGCTACACCGGCCATCGGGTCAGCCGCCGGTGACGGTCGCGTAGGCCTTGTTGAATTCCTGGGTCTGCTCGTCGGTGAGCGGCGCCCAGGTCTTCAGCTTGTCCAACGTCTCCTTCGGCGGGTTGATCAGCGGGTTGGAGGCCAGCTTGGGGTCGATCTTGTTCAGCTCGTCGGTCATGTCCGAGAGCACCGGGACGTACTGCGTGTGCGCGATGAGCTTGGCGTAGTTCGGCCGGTCGTAGACGTAGTTGATCCACTCCTCGGCGGCCTTCTGGTTCTGAGTTGTGTATGGGATGACCATCGTGTCGACGAACGTCGTCCCGCCGGTCTCGGGCACCACGAACTTCAGGTCCGGGTTGTCCTTCTGCAGCTGCACCACGTCGCCCGAATAGGCCTGGGCGATAATGACATTGCCGGACGCCAGGTCGTCGGCGTAGTCGTTGCCGGTGAACCGCCGGATCTGGCCCTTGTCCTTCTGCTCCTTGATCAGGTCGACGGCCTTCTGCACGCTCTCGATGCTCGGATTCTCCACCGATCCGCCCTGCGACAGCATGATCATGCCGAGCCCGTCCTGGGTGTCGGCCAGCAGGCTGATCTTGCCCTTGAACGCCGGATCCCACAGGTCGTCGATCTTGGTGATGTCGCGACCGGTCGCGGCCCGGTTGTAGGCCAGCGCCGTCATGCCGGACATGTAGGGAGCACTGAACTTGCGGCCGGGGTCGGCTTTGGCGTTCAGCAGGTCGGGCCGCATGTTCTTCTTGTTGGTCCAACGGGTTTCGCTGATGCCGTTGAGCCAGCCGAGGCCGTTCAGCCGGGCCGCCATGAACTGGGTGGGCACCACCAGGTCGGCGCCGATGTCCTGCTTGCGCGACAGCGGATCCTTGTTCTTGGCGAACCACTCCTCGTTGTCGTTGAAGTCCTCCTTGTAGTCGACGGTCAGGCCGGTCGCGGTCTGGAAGGCCGCGATGAAGCCGTCCGCCATGTACAGCGGCCAGTTGGAGATCCGCAGCTTGCCGGTCGCGGGCTTGCCGTCGTCCGACGGTGCGGCCGGGCCGCTGGCACTGCCCGAGGAGTTGTCGGACTTGCTACACGCGGCCAGGAACGACGGGCCCAGAACCAGTGCCGCGGCCGCGGCCGCGCCACCCCCGATGAACCGGCGACGGGAAGCGAGTTGGGCGAGGATGCGCGGGTCGATCTCAGTGGCCATTGCGGTGTTGCCTTTCGTATAAGGGAGCCGGAAGGTCGGCGGGAGGGGAGTGGGTCGCGGCTTTCGGCGGGCGCTCAGGAGTCGTCGAGCATCTCTTCGAGGTCCTCGGTGGTCGGGATGTCCGCGGCAGGAAGTACCAGCGACGCGTCGGGCGACCAGCCGACGTAGACGTCGTCACCGGGGCGCAGCATCGGCAACTCCTGTTCCGGCCCCACGTGGGCCAGCACCGCCGAACCATCGGCCGCCGCCAGCGACAACCGCAGCACCGGACCCTGGAAGGTCAGGTCGACCACCTCGGCGGGAACCGAGGCGGCCTCGACCGGCGGCTGCTCCATCGACACCCGCACCCGCTCGGGGCGGACCATCAGCGTCGCCTGACCGCCCGGCTCGATGGTGGTGTCACCGGGTCGCGCCTTGAGCGTGGTGCCCAGCACCTCGACCTCGACGTAGTCGCGGTTGGCGCGGCCGGTCTGGCGGCCGTGCCACAGATTGGCCTGGCCGATGAAGCCGGCGACGAACACGGTAGCGGGACGGTCGTAGATGTCGGTCGGAGTGCCGATCTGCTCCACATTGCCCTGGTTCATCACCGCGATCCGGTCGCTCATCGTGAGCGCTTCCTCCTGGTCGTGGGTCACGTAGACGAACGTGATCCCGACCTCGCGCTGAATGCGCTTGAGCTCGAACTGCATGACGTGGCGCAGCTTGAGGTCCAGCGCGCCCAGCGGCTCGTCGAGCAGCAGCGCGCTGGGATAGTTGACCAGGGCCCGGGCCAACGCCACCCGCTGCTGCTGACCGCCGGACAGCTGCGCGGGTTTGCGCTGGGCGAAGTCGGTCAGCCGGACCACCTCGAGCAACTCGTCCACGCTCTTCTGGACGTCGGCCTTGCCCTTCTTCTTGCTGCGCGGGCCGTAGGCGACGTTGTCCCAGACGGTCATGTGCGGGAACAGCGCGTAGTGCTGGAAGACGGTGTTGACGTTGCGCTTGTGCGGCGCGGTCCGGGAGACGTCGACGCCCTCGAGCCGGATGGCCCCCTCGGTCGGGGTCTCGAAGCCGGCGATCATCCGCAGCGTGGTGGTCTTTCCGCAGCCGGACGGCCCGAGCATGGAGAAGAACTCGCCGGCGCCGATCGAGAAGTCGGCCTCGGACACCGCGATGTAGTCGTCGAAGCGCTTGGTGACGTGGTCGATCTCGATGACGGGACCGCCGTGGGCCCGGGTCGAACCGGTCTGGCCGGTGGCCTGCGGGGTGGCGGTGGTTCCGGTGTCGGTCAGGGCCGTCCTCCTTAGTCCCGTAGGCCAGCGGACAGCGACCGTCGGCCTTCGTTGCTAAACGATCGCGGATTTACCGGCGGTGCGCAACCGATTCCGCAACGAAGTTGGAAGTTTTCGATGGAATCGCTCGTAAGGACCCCGGTTCGAGCGCGGCTTTCCGTGGGGCGACGGCAAATATTGTCGTCGTCGTTGGACGGATAGTAGCCGGGTTCAGGCCGTTGTGAGGGCGCGTGCGATGACCAGACGCTGAATCTGATTGGTGCCCTCGAAAATCTGGGTGATCTTGGCCTCGCGCATGTAGCGCTCCACGCGGTAGTCGCGGGTGTAACCGACGCCGCCGAGCACCTGGACGGCGTCGGTGGTGACCTTCATAGCCGCATCGGTGGCAACCAGCTTGGCGATGCTGGCGTGCTGGGAATACGCCAGCCCGGCATCACGGCGCCGGGCGGCGTCCAGATAGGTGGCGCGGGCGCCGGCCACTGCGGCCGCCATGTCGGCCAGCAGGAAGCCCAGACCCTGGTGGTCGATGATCTTGCGGCCGAACGTCGTTCGCTCGTTGGCGTAGCCGCAGGCCTCGTCCAGCGCGGCCTGCGCGATACCGACTGCCACGGCGGCGATGCCCAGCCGGCCGGCGTCCAGCGCGCTGAACGCGATCTGCAGACCCTGGCCCTCGGCGCCGATCCGCCGGTCGGCGTCCACCTCGGCGTTGTCGTAGAACGCCGAGGTGGTGGGAATCGCGGCAAGTCCCATCTTCTCCTCGGGCTTACCGAAGCTCAGGCCGGGCTGGTCGCCGGGAATCAGGAAGCAGGAGACTCCACGGGAACCCTCCCCGGTCCGGGCGAACAGGTTGTAGAAGTCGGCCCGGCCGCCGTGGGTGATCCAGGACTTCGAGCCGTTGACGACGTAGCCGTTCCCGGTCGGCACGGCGGCACAGCGCAGGGCGGCGGCATCGGAGCCGGCCTGCGGTTCGGACAGGCTGTAGGCGCCGATCTGGTCACCGGAGAGCATGCCGGGCAACCACCGCTGCTTCTGCTCGTCGGTGCCGAAGGTCAGCAGCGGATGACAGGACAGGCTGTGCACGCTGACCGCCACGGCGACGGCGGCCCAGCGCGCCGCGAGTTCCTCGAGCACCTGCAGGTACACCTCGAACGGCTGTCCTGAGCCGCCCCACTCCTCGGGCTGGGCCAGGCTCAGCAGACCGGCGGCACCCAACTGCGCGAACACGCCCTCGGGATAGGTCTCGGAGCGTTCGTGCTCGTCGACGATCGGCGTCAGCACCTTGTCCGCGATGTCGCGGGTCAGTGCGATCAGGTCCGCGGCGTCCTGGTCGGGGAGCAGTCGATCGACGGGCATGAGCACCTCTCAGCAGATACGGATCGTAGTACTACATTACTTTTGTCAGTACTATATAGCGGGTGGTCACCCGCACGCCGCCGGCATTCGGCACCCATCGCCGCAGCGAGTTGTTCGATGCGCTGCTGGCCATGTTTCTCGCCGAAGGGTTCGCGCATCTGACCCTCGACGACATCGCCGCACGGCTGCACTGCTCGAAGGGCACGCTCTACACACTGGCCGGGAGCAAGGAGCAACTGGTCCGCGCCGTCACCGTGCACTTCTTCCGGCGCGCGGCCGACGACGTCGAGAAGCGGGTCGCCGCGGTCACCGGCGCGCGGGAACGGATCACCGCCTACCTCGACGCGGTCGGTACGGCGCTGGCGTCCGCATCCGAGGCCTTCATGGCCGATCTCGACGCATTCGGCCCGGCGGGGGCCGTCTACGAGCAGAACACCAGGATCGCCGCCCGCCGGGTTGGCGAGCTGATCGCCGAAGGTGTTGCTGCCCAAGAATTTCGGGACGTGCATGCCGCATTCGCCGCCGATCTGACCGCAGCGATGATGGTTCGGATCCAGCAGGGGACGGTGCGGGCCGCGACCGGGCTGGACGACGCGGCGGCCTATCGGGAACTGGCAGCCATCCTGACGGCAGGGATCAGCGCCTGAGTCACATGTGCGCGCCGCCGTCGACGCGGACCTCGGTGCCCGAGACGAAGAACGCGTCCGGGCTGCCGAGCATGGCGACCACCGCCGCCACGGCGTCGGGCTTGGCGAACATCTCGCCCTTGGGCATCGGCAGCAGCGGGGCGACGCGGCCGAACAGTTTGTAGTTGGCGTCCTCCGGCAGACCCGGGCCCACGCTCTGCCTGGACTCGCCGGTGCCGTCGGTCATGCCCGACGAGATCGATCCCGGCTGCACGCAGTTGAACCGGACGCCGTCGCGGGCGAACTCCGCCGCCAGCGCGTGGGTCATCGCCTGCACGCCGCCCTTGGAGGCGGCGTAGGCCGACATGTACGGGTGCGCGAACGCCGCCGAGGTCGAGCTGAAGTTCACCACCGCGGGCGCGGTGCCCGCCCGCAGCGCCGGCAGCGCGGCGCGGGTCACCAGGAAGGTGCCGATCAGGTTGACCCGCAGCACGTCCTCGAACTCGGCCAGCGAGGTGTCGAGAAAATGTTTGGAACGCAGGATGCCGGCCACGTTCACCAGGGTGTCCAGCCCATCCAGTGCGGCCACCGCTTCGGCGACTCCCGAGGTTACGGATTTTTCATCGCCTACGTCAATAGCGACGGTCGACAGCCGGCCGCCGACTTCGCCGGCCTTGGTTGCTGTGTCCGCGAGGCCGCGGTCGCTGATATCGGCCGCCACCACCCGGCCACCCTCGTCGAGGATGCGCAGCACGCAGGCCTGTCCGATGCCCGATCCGCCTCCGGTGACCAGGACCCGACGATCGGCGTAACGCTGCAGGCTGGCCATGGTTATCTGCTCCTCGACTGGGTGGTCTCCCACGGACTGGGAAGGGCTTGTTGTGCCGCGCATCATTGTGCGGTCTACTGGCACACAATGACTGGCGTTCTCGCGTTCCGAAGACCCGATGTCTCGATTGCCGGGATTTGCTTCCCCGCGGGCGTTAAGTGCACTAGCCTGCCGTGAGCGTCATGTGGAACACGTTCCAATTTTTGGTACTGGTAGTTCCGTGGCGGCGGGGCGATGTCACGACACGATGGAGGCTCTGAAGACGCCAATGGCTAATCGCGCAGCAGATCGGTGGTCGCCGGGGATTGCTTTGTCGTCGGGTGTGTCGGGGCCGATGGCGG
>CAZHUU010000035.1:0-36352 GCA_964535335.1 uncultured Mycobacterium sp. | reverse complement strand
GGGCGAGCACCGACTGGTACCAGTCGAAGGGCGCCTCGGTGGCCCCGAAGTAGCGGAAGTAGTTGGCGGTGTAGCCGGCCTCGCCGGACACCCGCGCGATGGTGAGGTTGTAGCCGTCGTCGGAGGAGATCGCGCCGACGACGTGCCACAGCAGCAGGGTGCCGATCACCCCGGCGTCGACCAGCCAGATCGACGGCCCCGCGCGCAGCCGGCGCCGCCACAGCCCCGGCACACGCCGGCCGTGGGCCCGGTCGAGCGCCGCCAGCGCCGCCAGCGAGGCCAGCACGCAGGCCAGGCCCAGCGCCATGGCGGCCAGCTTGAGGGTGGTCGGGGCGGTGATGAAACGGGTGTCGATGTCGACGCGGGCCGACAGGCCCGGCTGCGGGGGCACCTTGAGATCGGTGAAGATCCCGGCGATCTGGGGCTTCTTCTCCGGCGCCAGCGTGCCGGTGGCCCCGGGGATGCCGACGAAGTCGGCGCCGGAGCCGCCCGGTCCGCCCCACAGGTGCAGGGTGCTGCAGGAGCCGGCGTTGATCGCCGGGCGCGGCGCGACGGCCGCCACGGTGTCCCGGAAGGCGACGACCACGGTGTCGGTGTTGGCGCGGACGAACAGGCCGTTGCGGCTCGCGTCGATACCGCCGGGCGGGATCGTGGAGAACACCAACCCGCCGCCGGCGGGCAGCGTGGCGATGGCGCTGCAGGGGATGGACACGTCGAGCGACAGCGGGGCGCCGGACACCAGCGGCGCGGTGATGTCGCTGACCAGCCCGCCGGCCGTGGGTGCCTGCGGCCAGAGGATGGTGGCGGTGGTCTGTTTGACCGGCAGCAACGGCACCAGCACGCACAGCGCCAGCCCCGCAATGCCTGCCACGACGGCGACCAGCCGGGCGATCCTGAGGGGCTCGGCACTGTCGCGGGACACGAGCCTCGATGTTAGGCGACGGCGCTGAGGCGGTGCGGATGCCATGCGGCGCTGAGTGCCAAGCCTCGCCCTACGTCGCGCCTACGTCGGGCGTAGGGGCGCCGGACTCCACAGCCCGCTGCGGGTGGCCGTCCCGAGGTCGAGGCGGGCCGGCTGGGCGTTGGGATAGAACGGGTTGAGCCGCTGCAGGGCGCCCCAGTCGCGGAACCAGTCGTCCTCGAGGTAGGTCGGCACGGTGCCGGCGCGGTAGAGCAGCTCGCTGATGCCCAGCGGACCGCCGCCGATGTTGTCCATCACCGGGGAGTTCGCCTCGGCGCCGAACCGGTCGGGCAGGATGCGCCACTTGGGCGGTTCGATGATCCCGTTCTGGTGGCCGAACGGCCGCTGGCACGGGAACGCCAAGCCCACCAGCCAGTCCAGCAGTACCGGGTCCTGCGAGCCGACCACCTGCTGCAGCGAGCGCAGCTTCGGGATCCGCGGCGGGGTGACCGCGATCCAGTGCTGCGGTGCCAGGTCGTCGTCCTTGGCGACCACCCGGATCTGGGTGGCGTCGGCCGGGATGGCGGCCAGCGGTGCCCGCAGGTTGCGCCACGCCGGGGCGGCGCCGACGTCGCCGAATCCGAGTCCGCCGCCCGGCTTGCCCTCGGCGGCCTGCTGGTCGGTGGCCCACTGGACCTGCACCTCGCCCTGGTCGAAGCGCCCCGCGGCGGACACCACCACCAGCGGTGCGGCTTTGCGGTCGGTGGACCAGCCGTCCGGCAGCCGGTACCAGGCCGAGCGCAGCATGGCCGGCTGTTGCACGCCGGAGCGCCAGCTGCCCAGCACCGGGGTGCGCGCGGGGTCCAGGCCGTAGGGCAGCCGGGCGCGGGAACCGTTGACCCCGGCGGCGGCGGTGGTGCCGCCCTCGGTGCCCGCCTCGCTGGAGGTGACCACACCGTCGGCGTCGGCGAAGTTGCCACCGGACCGGTCCATCACCGGATCCGCGGAGACGTCGGACGGGATGCCGTTGGGGGTGAAGCCCTCGGCGGTCACCGAGCCCAGCGCGTCGCCGACCGGTACGCCGATCGGGGTGAGCAGCCCGGCGTTGGGATCCAGCTCGACCATCACGTCGTCGGCCAGCCCGCAGGTCTTGCCGGTGAGCGCCTGTAGGTTGGACCGGCCGACCGACCAGGCCGGGTACTGGTCGATCATCGCCAGGGTCAGCGACAGCACCTCGAAGAACACCAGCAGCCAGGCGACGATCGCCAGCGGCGAGCCGACGGCCTTCGACCACCACCGCGCACGCATCGGTCTGGTCTCGGCGCGCCCGGAGAAGTGGAACCAGGCCGCGACGAACAGGGTGACGACGGTCAGCCCCAGCAGCATCGTGGTGAACCCGAAGTGCCACTCGGGGAACTGGTTCGACCACGGGACACCGAAGTTCGAGACGTACCACCAGCCGTTGACACTGGCGAACGACAGCGCGGTGACGAACAGCACCAGCGCGGCGAACACCGCGCGGTTGCGTCTGGACCGCAGCACGTGGGCGGTGACGGCGACGGCCGCCAGCGCACCGAGCGAGCCGGCCAGCCCGGCGAACACCCCGAAGTGGTGCGTCCACTTCGTCGGGGTGAACATCATCGCCAGGAACGAGATGATCGTGATACCGATGATCCGGCGGCTGGGGCCGGCGGCGGTGCCGGGAATGTGGCCGCGGCGCAACATCATCGCCACCGAGACGGCCAGCGCCACCAGCAGGGCCAGCACCGCGAACCGGCGGGCGACCGAGCCGTCCGGGCTGGCCATGAACAGCCGCTCGTAGCGGATGTGCTCGTCGAACCAGCTCAGGCTCGGACCGACGGCCGACTTGAGCATGTTGGCCTGGACCTCCCCGACCAGCGTCTGGTCCCGGAAGATCAGGATGATCGTGACGGTGGCCGCGGCCATGATCGGGGCCAGCAGCGGCAGCAGCCCGAACTGCCGGGAGCGGCGGTGCAGGATGGTGCGCAGCGGTCCGATGGCCACCAGCAGCGCGCCGATCGAGGCGATGCCGGTGGGGCCGGAGAACAGGGTCAGGGCGCCGATGATGCAGGCGAAGGCGACCGGCAGCAGCCGGCTGGTGGCCACGCCGCGCTCCACCGAGCACCAGGTCAACAGGATGCCGATCGCGATGATGGGCTCCGGGCGCAGCCCGTTGTTCAGTGGCAGCCAGAACGCCAGGAACATGCCTGCGGCGGTCCACGCGGCGGCGCGGCTGGTCTTGACGGCGTCACCCAGTCGGGGGATGACCTCGCGGCTGATGATCCACCAGCAGGCCAGCGCCATGATCAGGGTGGGCAGCCGCATCCACACGCTCGCCGTGGTGACGTGCGCCCACATCGCCAGCAGGTCGTAGTACCAGCCGAACGGCGCTTCCGGTGTGCCGAACCAGCGGTAGTAGTTGGCCATGTAGCCCGCGTGCTCGGACACCCGGGCCATGGTCAGGATGTAGCCGTCGTCGGAGGTGTTGGCGCCGACGAAGTGCCACCACACCAGCACCGCGATCACCAGGCCGTCCAATCCGGACAGCGACCACCAACGCCCGGGCAGGAAGCGCCGGTGCCGCATGCCGTCGGCGGTGTCCAGCACGTGCAGCGCGATGAGCGCGACGACCGTCAGCACCACCCCGAGGACCATCGCGACCACCTTCAGCACCGTGGGCGCGCTGCTGTAGCGGGTGTCGATGGTGGCCGAGAAGCTCAGGCCGTCCGGCGCCGGCCCGGACAGGTCGGTGAAGACGCCGACGATCTGCGGTCGGAAGTCGTAGCCCCCGCGCCTGCCCTTCAGCGCCGCGCCGGGGTCGTCGCTGTCGGGGCCCTTGGTCAACCCGACGAACTCGGCGGTGACCTCGTCGGCGTGCGCGGTGAACGTCAGCTGTCGGCAGGCCGGGCTCAGCACCTGGGACAGCGGGGCGACGACGACCGGGGTGTTGCGCACCACGACCACCAGGTCGTCGTTGGCGCGCTGGATCAGCAGGCCGCGGTCGACGGCCTTGGGGGCCTGCTTCGGGACGGTTGACAGCAGCACCGTCTTACCGGGGGCGTCCAGTCCGGCGGCGGTGCGACACGGCACGCTGATGTTCAGGTCGGTCGCCACGTAGCTGATGAGCGGGGCGGTGACGCTGTTCAGCGCGCCGTTCTGCGGCCAGTTCAACTGGGTGGTGGTCTGGGTGACCGGCAGCAACGGTGTCAGTACGGCCAGCGCGGTGCCCAGCAGGCCCGCGACGACGGCGACCAGACGAGCGGTTCGGTAATTCGCCCGCGTCTCGGTCACGGAGCTAGATGGTAATTGGCTTCTCCGCCGCACCGTCAGCGACTGTTCCGGATGGCCAGCACGAACGGCCCGATGTTCTTGACTGTGAAATGGGGGCCGGTGAACAGGTTGGCGTCCAGGTCGACGGTGTAGCGGCGGACGTTGGGCTGGTTGGGGTAGACGTCGGTGGCCAGCCGCAGGGTGTAGGTGTCCGACGAGCCGGCCGGGCCGCCGCGCCGCATCAGGAACACCGTCGGCGGCGGCCACGGCAGGGCGTCCAGGGCCTTGGCGAACTGGTCGGCGGTCTTCATCTCCGCCCACGACTCGATCGCGGCCGCCCGCTTGTCGAACTCGGCGAGCGGGTTGGCGTAGTGCGACGTCAGCCCCTGGAAGCCGTAGTACGGGTAGTAGGACAGGAAGCTGTAGTCGGCGGTGAGCACCACCGTCTCGTCGCGCGGCTTGCCGGTGACCTTCTGGATGGCGGCGTCGATCTCCGGGTAGTACTTCTCGGCGCCGGGCGGCCTGCGATCACCGCGCTGGCCGTTCCCGTCGGTGTCGGTGTAGGCGACGTTGAGGTCCGGCCGCAGCACGTCGGGGATGTCCTGACTGAAACCGATGGCACCGATCAGCCCGATCGCCGCCGCCACCGGGACCATGCGCCGGCTCCACCGGGCCGCCAGTGCCAGCGTCACCTCGATGAAGCCGAAAACCCCTGCGGCGGAGAGCAATACGGTCAGGGTTGGCTGGAGCCGGAACGACAGCAGGGTGGTACCTGCCAACGTGGTCAGCATCGAGAGTAGCGACCATGCGTAGAGCGACAGCACCCCGATACCGAGGGCCGCCGCCCGTACCGAACTGCGGGCGCGCCACACCAGCCACAGCGTGCCGAGCATGCACAGCGCGCCCAGCAGCGAGAACTGCAGCATCGGGAAGGTCAGCACGGCGCCGTCGGCGGGCAGGTAGTGCTGGGCGCTGCCGGTATCGCTGAGCGGTCCGCGCGCGGCCCGCAGCAGGAACGGCAGCCAGGTGATCGCGCCGACCAGGCCGGCGATCGCGGCGATCACGGCCAGCCGCAGCAGCGGCTCGAGGCTGCGCCGCGCGATGGCCACGAGCACCGCCATCACCACGACGGTGAAGGCGGTGTAGGCCAACAGCAGGGTGTAGAAGGTGGCGGCGACGCCGAGGAACAGGCCGACGCCGATCACGGCGGCCCAGCCACCGGTCCGGGTTCCGGCGGGCTGGAGCGCAGCGACCCGGGGAGCAGCGGAGCCGCGCAGCCCGGACCAGGCCAGTACCAGCACCGGCGGGATCAGCACGGTGATGATCGCGCTGTAGGGTTCGGGGGAGCTGTAGGCGATGGCGACCGCGGCCGTCGCCGTGGTGACGATCAGCGCGTACTCGAAGCGGATCAGCGCCGACCACAGCACCATCGCCAGCACCACGGCGACCGCGATCGACGTGATGGCCCACGGCTTGTACACCTCCCAGGCCGGGGTGCCGGTGAGCGCAGCCGCCCGGCCGCCGATCCAGAACCAGCCGGGCGGGTAGAACGGCGGCAGGCCCAGATACGTCATATCGCGTAGGGCGGGGCTGTCGGTGAGCCGGGTGAGGTACTCGGTACGGAACTGCTGATCCACCGAGACGCCGAACAGGTACAGCCTGGTCGCGCCCAGCGGCATCCCCAGGGTCACCACCGTGAACGCCGCCAGCAGCGTGGCCGCCCCGATTCGCGCCACCCACGCATGGCCGCGGCGCCACAGGACACCGACGCCGAGCAGGGGGACGAGGCAGCCGACCGGACGGACCGTGGTCAATGCGTGCAACTGGTTCGACGACGGGTAGGCCGGCCACTCCACCTGCGAGATGGCGATCAGCGAGACGATCGCGACCAGCACGGCCACCGCGGCCGCCACTGCCAGTTGGCCGACGGTGGCCAAGGCGGTACGCATGCTCAGATCGGCAGCTTGCGGAAAATGGGCCGCGGGATGTGCCGCAGCACCGACATCAGCACCCGCACCTGTCCGGGTGCCCAGACCAGGTCCCTGCCCTTGGCCGCGGAGGTCACCGCGAGTTCGGCGACGTCGGTGGCGTTGACCGTGAACGGCGCCTCCTTGGCGCCGGTGGCCTTCCAGTGCTCCAGGGTGGTGGTGGTCCGCACCTGGCCAGGGCGAATCACCAGGACGTGAACCCCGTACTCGCGCAGGGCTTCTCCGAGACCCAGGTAGAAGCCGTCCAGCCCGGCCTTGGTGGAGCCGTAGACGAAGTTGGACCGGCGCACCCGCTCACCGGCCGCCGACGACATGGCGATGATCTGCCCGAAACCCTGGGCGCGCATCCTCTCGCCGATCAGCACGCCCACCGAAACGGCTGCGGTGTAGTTGATCTGGGCACTCAACACGGCCTTGGCCTGGTTCTGCCACAACTCCTCGGCGTCGCCGAGGATGCCGAACGCGACGATCGCCACGTCGACGTCGCCCCCGGCCCAGGCGGCTTCGATGACCGCGGGATGGCCGGCGGTGTCCAGGGCGTCGAAATCCAGGTACTCCACCGACTTGGCGCCGGCGGCCTCCAGTTGCGCGATGGCGGCCGCACGCTTGGGCGCATTCGGCAGGTCGGCCAGGATGATCCGGGCTTTGGTGTCGCGCAGGTAGCGCTCGCAGATCGCCAACCCGATCTCCGAGGTGCCGCCGAGCAGCAGAATGGTCTGGGGATTACCCACGGCGTCGAGCACCATCTACAGCAACTCCAAGCGTCGGGCCATGTCCGAGGCGAACACCGCATCGGGATCGACCTTGCGGCGCACCGCAATCCATTCGTCGATGCGCGGATACATGGCATGGAAGGTGTCGGCGGTGGTCCGGGAATCCTTGGCGGTGTAGAGCCGTCCGCCGAATTCCAGCACCCGCCGGTCGAGTTCGGTGACGAACTCGTTGAGGCCGGCCTTGATCGGGAAGTCCACGCAGACGTTCCAGCCGGGGATCGGGAAGCTCAGCGGTGCACGGTTGCCGGGGCCGAAGAGCTTGAACACGTTGAGGAACGAGTAGTGCCCGGACCGTTGGATGTCGACGATGATCGCCTTGAACTCCTCGACCGCCTCGGTGGGCACGACGAACTGGTACTGCAGGAAGCCGGCCGGGCCGTAGGCGCGGTTCCACTCCCCGAACATGTCCAACGGGTGGTAGAACTGCGTCAGGTTCTGCACCTTACCGCGGTAGGTGCCCGACTTCCGGTACCACAGTTCGCCGATCGGGCCGAACGTGTACTTGTTCGCCAGGCCGTTGGGAAAGATGTCGGGGAACGTAAGCAGTTGCGGTGCATCGAATTTCAGCGGGTCGCGCTGCAGCTTCTCGGGCAGCTGATCCAGCCGGGCCAGCGAGCCGCGGGAGATGGCGGCGCGACCCAGCTTCGGCGGCGGGCTGATCGCGTCGAACCAGGCGCTGGAGTAGGTGTAGTTGGCCTCGCTGCCGTCGCTGTGGAAGGCGATGGTCTCGTCGAGCCCGGAGGTGACATCGCCATCAGCGATGAAGTACGCGGTCTCGGTGGGAGTCATCGCGATGGTGGCGCGCAGGATGATGCCGGTCAGTCCGTTGCCGCCGACGGTGGCCCAGAACAGTTCGGCAGTCTCCCCGTCCGGGGTGATGGTGCGGACCTGGCCGTCGGCGGTCAGCAGGTCCATGGAGCGCACGTGGTTGCCGAAGCTGCCCGCGCTGTGATGGTTCTTGCCGTGGATGTCGCAGGCGATGGCGCCGCCGACGGTGACCTGGCGGGTGCCGGGCAGCACCGGGACCCACAGCCCCAGCGGGAGGCCCGCCTTCATCAACTGGTCGAGGTTGACCCCGGCGTCCACGTCGACGGTGCCGTCGCCGGCGTTCACCGAGTGGATGCGGTTCAGGGCGGCCATGTCGACGACGAGCCCGCCACCGTTCTGGGCGTTGTCGCCGTACGAACGCCCCAGTCCGCGC
Source organism: uncultured Mycobacterium sp. (assembly GCA_964535335.1). Classification (GTDB taxonomy): domain Bacteria; phylum Actinomycetota; class Actinomycetes; order Mycobacteriales; family Mycobacteriaceae; genus Mycobacterium. The sequence continues at coordinate 28,198 of CAZHUU010000035.1, read as the reverse complement.
GCGATCACACCGCGGTGCTTGCCGTCGGCGGCCTGGGCCACCGCCTTGACGATCACCTCGGGATCGGGGGTCGACAACACATCGGCCACGCTGGGCGCCGTGCGTCCCCAGCCGGTCAACCGTTGCTTTGTCGTCGTCACAGACATCGTGACGAGGGTACCGTGCCGACCTGCTGCGTTATCGCAGCCGTCGTCATCCCCCGGCCGCTGCGCCCCTACCCGCCGAAAAGATCCACACCCTCTGCACGGTGAAGTTAATCACCGTCGCGGTGCCCTGCGCAATCACGAAGGCGGCCGGTACGCCCCACGGCTGACCTTGAAACTTGAAATAAAAGAGGTAATTGATGCCCACCTGGACGCTGTAGGTCGTGGCGTAAAGCAAGATCACGGCAGAGAAGCGGGCCTTGCTGGCGGCGGCCTGGAAAGTCCAGCGGCGATTGATCAGATAGGCGGTAGTGGTGCCGGCAATGAAGCCGATCGTCTTCGCGATGTTGACCCCATGAATGCCGAGGATGATGGCGTCACGAAGGCCGAGATGCAATAGCAGAACGTAGAGTCCGAAGTCGACGATCGCCGAAAGCCCGCCGGTGACGACGAAACGCACCACCTGCGTCTTGAGGCTTAGTCGTGTGAGCGGACTGGTATCGGACATCGCCGGAAGCTTACTGATGACACTCCGCTGCCGCCGCCCCGTCTCTATTTCCTTCGGAAGTTACCACCTGCCCGCCGGTCCCGATTCCCGAGTCGTTCCGCTCCTGCCATCGGGGGTGCACCATGGTGGGGTGCAGGATCTGGTACCGGCCTGGGCGGAACTGCTCGCCCGGCACAGCACCGACCCCGACGCCGAGGGCGTCGGCGCGCGGCTGCTGGACTCCTGGTCGGAACCCCACCGGCGATACCACTCGATCGGACACCTGCGCGACATCCTCGGCTACGTCGAGGAACTGGCCGGGTACGCCGACGATGTCGACGCGGTACGGCTGGCTGCCTGGTTTCACGACTCGGTCTACGCGGGCCGGCCCGATGACGAGGAACTCAGCGCCCGACGAGCCGAGGACGACCTGTCCCGGCTGGGGGTGGCGCCGCAACTGGTGGCCGAGGTGGCGCGGCTGGTGCGGTTGACTGTCAGCCACAATCCGGCGACGGGCGATCACAACGGCGAGGTGCTGTCCGACGCCGATCTGGCTGCACTGGCCGTATCCAGGGAGCGATACGTGCAGAACACCGCCGCGATCCGAGCGGAGTATGCGCACATCCCCGACGAGACGTTTCGCAAGGGCCGCCAACAGGTGCTGGTGTCGCTGTTGGAGGGGCCGGGGGTGTTCCGCACCGACTACGCCCGACGGGAGTGGGAAGCCACCGCCCGGGACAACCTGCGGGCGGAGTTCGCGACGCTGGGCGAGTAGCCGCACCGGCCGAGTAGTGCTCAGGCCTCGCCGAGGATGCGCCGCTTCTGCTGTGCGAACTCCTCGTCGGTGATCAGTCCGCGGTCCTTCAGCGCGGCCAGCCGTTCCAGCCGGTCGACGGGATCGTCGGATGGCGGCACGGCGGCCGCATGTGCCTGTGCAGCTTGGGCCTGCGCGGCCTGCATCGCAGTCATCGCCTGCTGCTGCATCTCGGCGCTGCGCCGCATCATCTGTGCCCGGAAGGCGTTCGGGTCGGCGATGGCCTGGCGGATCATGTCGGTCATCGGCATCCCCAGCACCTGTGCGCCGGCCAGATCGGGGCGGGCGTTGGTGATCGCATCGATGGCGGCGTCGGCGGTGGCGGCCGGCCGCTGGTCGAGGTCGACCCGACCGTGATCCTTCGGGTCGTACAACACCGCCACCCTGGTGCCCGGCCGGGGCTGGTTCAGCTGGGGCAGCAGGACATGCACCGTCGCATCGAAGGGCGGCTCGGACTCGGGTAGCACCCGGAGTTGCAGCTTCCACCGAATCTTGTTGTTGCCCAACAAGTTCGGGTTACCGACGGTGACCGAAAGGGAAGACTGTTCGGCGGCCAGCACATCGGCGTAGGCGCGCGCACCCACCTTGCGCAGACTGCGGCCGAATCCGAACACGCAGCGAGCCTAACGCCGGGCCGACGGCCGTGGCCGGTTTAGTGCGAGGCCTTTTCCTGCGGGGTGGCGACCATGATCGGGCCGGTCTCGTTGCCGTCCATCGCGCTCTTGTAAGAGCCCTGGGTGCCGTCGGTGTCGACCTTCGCGCCGTCCGCGCCGCTGTCGCCGTCCTGCACGCTGATGGTGCTCGACGGGCTTCCGGCCACAGCCACGGCGGTGCCACCGAACACACCCGCGAGCACGATGCCCGCCACGACGACCGCCCCTTGTAGGACCAGCTTCACGGGTCCGCCCCTTCCGTAATTTTCGCTTGAGAAATTACCGGCGATGCCTGTGAACTAGCTGGCAGCGGCCTTGGGGCTGGCTGGGCGACGCCGGCCAGCCCGGGAAGGGCCGTTCGGCCCTTGCGCACCTGTGGTTGCCGGGGCAATCTCTGCACATGCCAGACGCACAGGGCCCGATCACGGTACTCAGCGACGACGAGAGCTTGAATCTGCTGAAGAGCGTTTCGCTGGGTCGGCTGGTCACGCGGGTGGGCGATCAGTTGGAGCTGTTCCCGGTGAACTTCGTCACTCAGGACGGCACGGTGTTGTTCCGGACCGCCGAGGGCACCAAGTTGTTCAGCACCGTCATGAACGACAAGGTTCTGTTCGAGGCCGACGATCACACCGTTGCCGAAGGGTGGAGCGTCATCATCCGGGGAACCGCCCACGTGCTGAGTTCCGCCGAAGAGATCCACGAGGCCGACCGGGCGCAACTGCTGCCGTGGGTGCCCACCGAGAAGTTGCGCTATGTCCGCATCACGCCGTCGGAGATCTCGGGTCGGCGTTTTCAGTTCGGGCCCGAGCCCGAGCACGGCTCCTACCCGGGCTAGAACGGCGCCGGGCCGCTCCGTTCGGCGAAACGGGAATCGTTCAGTGCGCGCTCGCATTTGACGCGGTAGTTGCGCTGGGCGGCACGGGTGCGTCGCCGGGTCGGCATCATCACCCCGGTCGCACGCAATGGCCCGCCGCGCGGCGGCGGTAGCTCGGCGGTGGTGGTGTTCCACTGGGGGATGAGCAACTTGCTGCCGGGACGGGTCACGTATCGCCGGCCCGCGGGCGACGTCCAGATGACCGTGGCGTCGGGTAGCTGCTGATCGGACCAGCCACGCCAGAAAGTCTTGAGCAGGTGATGTTTTCGGCAGGCACACTTGAGGTTCGACGCATGCGTCGGACCCCACGGCCAAGGAATCGTGTGGTCGATATCGCACAACTCGGCAGGCACATCGCAGTTCGGGAACCGGCACGTCAGATCCCGCAGGCGGACGAATTCGTCCAGCGCGGTGGACGGCCGGTAGCCCGGCTCGGGCTGCTCGCCGGGCCGACGCAGGTGGCGCACCTGGGCCCCGGACCGAATCAGCTCCGCCAGCAGCGGTGCCGGGACGATGCCGCCCCGGCCGCTGACGACCGCGGTGGCAGGTGGCGCGGTCGGTGGCGGTTCGGGGCTGGGTGCCAACGCCTGGGCGAGCGTCATATCCCTTGTGACCGAACGAAACTCCGGCGACGCGGACATGGCGGGATCCGGCTCGGCCTCGAGGGCGTCCGCCTCGGCAAGCACGTGGATGACCACGCTGGAGCCCCGCCCGTCGTCGTCGGCCGCGGGGCAGCTCGGGGATCCACACCGGCAGGCCAGCCGGTCCGATCCGGCCGCCAACGCGCCGAGGGCATCGGCGCGCCGCTGGCGATGGTGCGGGGGTCGTCTTCGCAGACACCGTGTGCCATCTGGGTGAGTTTGCGGTCGAGGGCCGCGGCGTCCGTGGCGTACAGCCGGCCCCAGATCGAGGTGGTGCCGTCGCCGTCGTCTCGTGATCCCACGTTGAGGTTGCGGCTGCGAGCAGTCGCCCGGGTCCGCCGCAGCGCGCCGGGATCGAACCGATCGATCCACACGTCGATGGCCTGCTCGAGTCTGTAATCCGACAGCGGTCCCCACTTCACCGCGGCCTCGGCCACCGCGGCGTCGATGAGGGCGAGCGCGTCCCCATCGCAGACCAGGTCGGTACGCCAGGCGATGGCCCGGCACACCCGGTAGTTCAGCCGCCCCGCCATGAACAGCTCGGCGACGTGCGGCAGCCGGTGCAGCAGGGCCTGACTCAGATGCATCTCACCGGAGGCGCGGCCCTGGCTGATCCCGAGCGCCGCCGACACTTCGGCGGCCGCCGCGTCCCAGGAATCGCAGGCCCAGTGCGCCCGCTCATCCTCGCTGCACCGCCGGCGGACCAGCTCGCCGATCGCCGCGAGCCGGCGTGCTGCCGCCCGGGCCTCGGTGGCCGCCCACTCCTCGATGGCGGCCACCACGGTGGCCTCATCAGCGGAAACCAGCTCACTATCGAACATGTGTTCGACTATGCCATCGGGATCCGACAGAATCAGTCCGCCGGACAAACTAGACCCAGTACGGGACTCGCGCCCGGTACTGGCGCAGGGCCAGCGCGGCCACCAACCAGCCGATCACGGTCAGCGCCACCACCACGATCCAGTGCCGCAGTTCCTGGTGCGCGCCCAAGAGCGGCGCCCGGAGGATGTCGAGGTAATGCAGCAGTGGGTTCAGTTCGATTATCTTGGCCCACCGGCCGGCGCCCTGCTGGCGCAGGGTGTCGTCGTTCCAGATGATCGGCGTCATGAAGAACAGCAGCTGCACGATCGAGAACAACAGCGGCCCGATGTCGCGGTAGCGGGTGGCCAGGATGCCGAAGCAGAACGACACCCACACGCAGTTCAGCATGATCAGAATCAGCGCCGGGATGACCGACAGGTCCGCCCAGGACCACGGTTTGGGGAAGATGATCGCGATCACCACGTAGATGACGATGTTGTGGGCGAACAGGATCATCTGCCGCCAGACCAGCCGATAGACGTGCACGCTCAGTGGCGTCGGCAGCTGTTTGATCAACCCCTCGTTGGCGATGAAAACGTCGGCGCCCTCGAGGATCGAGGCGTTGATCATGTTCCAGATGATCAGGCCCAGCGTCACATAGGGCAGGTGCTCGGAGAGCTCCAGGTGGAACAACTTCGAATACAGCCCGCCCATTGCCACGGCGGTGGTGCCGGTGGCGATGGTGATCCAGAACGGACCGAGCACCGAGCGGCGGTACTTCTGCTTGATGTCCTGCCAGCCCAGGTGCAGCCACAGCTCGCGCCTGCGATAGCCGTCGATGAGGTCACCCCACGCGCGGGTGAAGGTCTTCGACTGCGCGGCGGCGTCGGTGAAGGTCATTGCGGCCCCTCGGGATTCGCGGGGCCGAACTGCTCGCGGCGGCCCAGGCGCCGCAGTCGCAACCACTCCCGTAGGCCGGCCGGATCACGTCGCGTCACCAGGAAGTACCAACCGAAGCGCAGCCACTCCTGCGGCAGCAGCTTGCGCAGCCCCGGCTGGGACAACAGGTAGCCCCGGTTGCGGTAGGTGAAGAACCGCTTTACCGGGTCGTCGGGGTATTGGGTATGCATCCTGCCGCCGAGGATGGGCTTGAACTCCTCGGTGCCGTACGGGTGCAGGTACACCGCGTCCAGGCAGGTGCCGAACGGCAGACCGCTGCGCACCAGTCGGCGGTGCACCTCGACCTCGTCGCCGCGCACGAACAAGCGAAGATCCGGAACGCCAACGGCGGCAATGGCTTCCGCGCGGAACAGCGCACCGTTGAACAGCGAGGCGATGCCGGGCAGCAGGTCGCCACCGCCCTCGGAGCGCAGTTCCTCGACGCGGCGCCGCCACACCAGTCCGCGCCGCAGCGGGAACGCCAGCCGGTCCGGGCGCTCGATATCGCACACCATCGGCGATACCTCGGCCAGCCCGTGCCGCTCGGCGCAGGCGAGCAATGTCGCCAGCACCTCGGCGTCCTGAGGCCGGCCGTCGTCGTCGGCCAACCACACCCATTCCGCGCCCAGCGCCAGCGCATGCAGCATTCCCAACGCGAAACCGCCTGCGCCACCGAGGTTTCGGCGCGACCCGAGGTAGGTCGTCGGCACCGGCTGACCGGCGACGAGGTCACGCACCCGCTCGTCGGAATCGTTGTCGACGACGATGAGATGGTCGACCATGCGGGACTGGGTGCTCAGCACGTCGAGGGACTTGGCCAGTTCGTCGGGCCGGCGATGGGTGACGACGACGGCGCAGACCATGCCGGTCATGCCCGTCATGTCGACGACCAATCACTCTTGTGCTCCTCGAGTACCTCGCGCACGTGCCGCGCCGCGTCCGCACCCTCGTAGGCGCCCACGACGTCTTCGATTCCGCCGGCCATCTTGATGGTGCCGTGGTCGATCCACATCGCGGTCTTGCACAGCCGGGCGAGGAACTCGTTGGAATGGCTGGCGAACACCAGGATTCCGGACCGCTCGACCAGGCTCTGCAGCCGGGACTGTGCCTTCTTCAGGAAGTCGGCGTCCACGGCACCGATACCCTCGTCGAGCAGCAGGATCTCCGGGTCGATGCTGGTCACCACGCCCATCGCCAGCCGCACCCGCATGCCGGTGGAATAGGTGCGCAGCGGCATCGACAGGTACTCGCCGAGTTCGGTGAACTCGGCGATCTCGTCGACCTTGGCCTGCATCTGCTTACGGGTCTGCCCCAGGAACAGCCCGCGGATGATGATGTTCTCGAAGCCGGAGATCTCCGGGTCCATCCCCACGCCGAGGTCGAAAACCGGTGCGACCCGGCCCCTTACGGTGGCCGAGCCGCGGGTGGGCTCGTAGATGCCGGACAGCAACCGCAGCAGTGTCGACTTGCCCGCGCCGTTGTGTCCGACCAGCCCCACCCGGTCACCCATCCGCAGCTGCAGCGAGATGTCGCGCAGCGCCTCGATGACGACGACGTTCTCGGTGTTGCGCCCGATGGCGCCGCCGGCCTTGCCGAGGAACGCCTTCTTCAGCGAGCGGGTCTTGGCGTCGAAGATCGGAAACTCGACCCAGGCGTCACGGGTTTCGATGTAGGGATCGGCTGACAACGGAGGCTCTGCTACAGGTACTGCCCGGTCCCGTGACCGGGTCCTCCCGGCACACCGGGCTGGCCCATCCCGGGCGGTAACGCGCCCTGACCGCGCATGTGCTCGAGCTGTGCGCGGGCGGCCATCTGCTGCGCGAACAGGGCGGTCTGGATGCCGTGGAACAGGCCCTCCAACCAGCCGACCAGCTGGGCCTGGGCGATGCGCAGCTCGGCGCCCGACGGCACCGTGTCTTCGGAGAACGGCAGGGCCAGGCGTTCGAGTTCCTCGCGGAGCTCGGGGGCCAGCCCGTCCTCGAGCTCACGGATCGAGGTGGCGTGGATCTCGCGCAGCCGGTTGCGGCTCGCCTCGTCGAGGGGTGCCGCCCGGACTTCCTCCAGCAGCTGCTTGATCATGGTGCCGATCCGCATCACCTTGGCGGGCTGCTGGACCAGGTCGGTCACGGAACGCTGGTCGTCGTCCGGCTGCGCGGCGTCCGGTCCACTGATGATCTCGATGTTGTCGTCGTCGGTGTTGGTCGTCATCCGGTGAGCGTTCCCTCGTATCCCAGTTTCATTGGGTGTCCTTCGGCTGGGTTCCGCGCCACTCGTAGATGCGGGCCTCGCCGTTGTCGTAGATCTTCGCCCACGACGCGGACTTGTCTAGTGACACTAGACCGTCGGGCATGACGAACCCGCGGACCACCCGACGGCCCGTCAGTACGTAGCGGATGTTCAGTGCCTTGACCACCTCGGCGATCCGTGGATCGTGGTCGGCGTCGTCGGCATACGCCCAGAACAGGAACCGGTTGTGGCCCGGCCCCTGCTGCACCGGATAGTCGTAGTGCGTCCACAGCGGGTGCAGGCCGGCCACGGCATACATCCAGGCCGTTCCGTCGGTGTTGGCGTCGCCGATCAGGGTGTTCCGGGCGCCCGGCAGGGTGGCCAGGTACGCCATCGCCTGCAGCACCTTGTCGTTGACCATGACCTGGTCGTACTTCTCACCCATCAGGTGGCGGTGCCGTGGGAAGTAATGCCAGGCCATCCCGAAGGCCACCACGGCCAGGAGCGTTGCGGTCGCACCGATCCAGAATCGCCGGTCCGGGTCGCGACCACCCCGGCGGCGGACCAGCCGACGCATGCCGGCCACCAGCAGCAGTGCCGCGCAGAACAGCGCGTACCCGGCCATCGGCATCAACAGCATCGTCACCACAGCCGAAAGCCGGCGCGGGTCGCTGTAGAACAGGTCGCTGTACATGCCGGTGATCGTGCCGATCGGGCCGCCGAACGGCGCCGACGAATGCACGATCGACACCACCAGCAGCGCCCACACCGCCGCGGGCCACCAGACCCGCTTCATCAGCAACAGGACGAAGCCCGCCGCCGCGAGCGCGATCAGCAGGATCTGGATCGGAAAGTCGTTGAGGTGACGGGTGTGCTGCACGACCGCGTCGAACAAGGCCCGCTTGCGGCCCTGATGGGTGAGGAAGGCGTGCCCGGCGATGATCTCCGCCTGCTGGAGCACCCCGAGGAACTGCGGCAGCAGCACCGCCAGCGCGGCCACCGCGATGGCCACCAGGGTGGCGAAGTCGCGCAACCGACCCTGCACCGGCCGCCACAGCGCCTCCAGCAGCCACCAGGCCGCCACGAACGTCACGACGACCACGCCGCCGGTGATGTGCACCGAGAACAGGCCGATCAGCGCGATCACCGCCAGCGGGATGCGCTCGCGGTGCCGCAGCGAGGAGGTGATCAGCACGAAGGTCGGGATCGCGATGCCGTAGGCCGCCATGTTGGGCATCGACGCGGTGTCGAACTCGACGTAGGGAACGGCGGTGAACGACGCCGACAGCGCGGCGGCGGTGGCCGCGGCGCCGGCGGTCCGCCACTGCGTCCAGCGCGGACGCAGCAGATTCCAGGTCAGCACCGCCGCGCCGGCCGGGAACAGCCAGATGGCGGCGGCCAGCGAGCTGAGCGTGTAGGCCGTCGTGGGCGCCGCGCCGGTCAGCTGGGACAGCACGGCGGCCAGCGCGTGGAACGTCGACGGATAGTAGAGCGGGTCGTGGGTCTCAACGTTGCGCAGCTCGCCCATGTGGGTCGGTGAGGCCTGGCCGGTGTCGAGAATCCACCGGATGGTGTTGGCGTGCCAGACCGCGTCCCAGGTGCTGGGGATGGACTGCCAGTTCGGCATGCCGCGCCAGGCCGCGTACCCGATCGCGACGGCCCCGAACAACACCCCGGCCGCCACGGTGAGCGCCGGGCCCACCCTGATGGGACGTCCGCCGGAAGAGCGGTCACGGAGCCTGCGCAGCAACACCCCCGCTGCCAGCACCACCGCGGTCACCACGAGCAGGGCCAGCAGCGCGGTGAGCGCGTTCCACGGGATGCCGAGCGCACCGTACGGGACAGTGGCCAGCCCCACGACGCCGTAGGTCAGCGCGGGTCCGACGGCCACGGCGACGGGCCGGCTCAGCCGCCCCGCCAGCGCCACTGCGGCGCCCGGCAGGATCAGCAGGAGGACCGCGGCGAGCACGCCGAACCCGAAGTTCACTGCACTAGTATGGCTGCCGAGGTGACCCCGTCCGGATCGCCAGGGGCGTGGCGCGGGGCCGCCGTCGGTGTCTGGAGTAGCCGGGATACAGACGCACTAAGGTGGGCTGACATGGCATATGACGTCGCCCGGGTGCGTGGTCTGCACCCCGCCTTGGGCGACGGCTGGATGCGTTTCGACGCCCAGGCCGGCATGCTCATCCCCGACTCGGTGTCCACCACGGTGTCGACCGCGTTCCGCGGCTCCACCGCCAACACCGCCAGCCCGCACCCGTCGGCGCAGCGCAGCGTCGCCGTACTCGAGGCCGCCCGGCAGGCAGTGGCCGACCTCGTCAACGGCGACGCCGGTGGCGTGGTGCTCGGGGCCGACCGCGCGGTGCTGCTGACCTCGCTGGCCGACGCCTCGTCGTCGCGGGCGGGCATCGGCGACGAGGTGGTGGTCAGCCGGCTCGACGACGAGGCGAACATCGCGCCGTGGCTGCGCGCCGCGGACCGCTACGGAGCCAAGGTGAAATGGGCTGAGGTCGACATCGAGACCGGCGAACTGCCGCCCTGGCAGTGGGAGGGACTGATCACCCCGCCCACCCGGCTGGTGGCGATGACCTCGGCCTCCTCGACACTGGGCACGGTCACCGACGTCGGGATCGTCACCAAGCTGGTGCACGACGTCGGCGGCCTCGTCGTCGTCGACCACACCGCGGCCGCCCCCTACCAACTGCTGGATATCGGCGAGGTGGACGCCGACGTGGTGGCGCTCAACGCATCGGCCTGGGGCGGCCCGCCCATCGGTGCGCTCGTGTTCCGCGACCCCGCGCTGATCGACACCTTCGGCTCGGTCTCGATGAACCCTTACGCCAGCGGGCCCGCCCGCCTCGAACTCGGCGTCCATCAGTACGGGCTGCTGGCCGGTGTGGTGGCCAGCATCGAGTACCTCGCCAACCTGGACGACGCGGCCCGCGGCACCCGCTGCGAAAAGCTCGCGACCTCAATGCAATCCGCGGGCTCCTACCTGAGCCATCTCTTCGACTACCTGATGGTGTCGCTGCGTTCGCTGCCTTTGGTGATGGTCATCGGCCAGCCGGAGCGGCAAATCCCGGTGGTCACCTTCGCCATCAACGGGGTGCCCGCGGAGCGGGTGGTGCAGCGGCTGGCCGACAACGGGATCCTGGCGGTCTGCAACGCCGACTCGCGCGTGCTCGACCTGATCGGGGTCAACGACATCGGCGGCGCGGTGACCGTCGGGCTGGCCCACTACTCGACGATGGCCGAGGTGGACCAGTTGGTGCGGGCGCTGGCGTCGCTGGGCTGAGCCCCAGCCCCAAGCCCTCAGTCGCGCACCGTCAGCAGGATCTTCCCCGACACCTCGCCGGCGGCCAGCGCGCGATGCGCCTCCTCGGCCTGCGCCAGCGGGAAGCGCGCGCCGATCACCGGCCGCACCCGGCCCGCGGCGATCATCGGCCAGACCGACTCCACGACGGCGGCGACGATGTCGCCCTTGCCGTGCGGGCCGCCGACCGGCCGGGCGCGCAGCGCCGTGCCGATCACCTGCAGGCGCTTGCCGACCAACTTGCCGATGTTCAACTCGCCCTTGGCACCGCCCTGCATGCCGATGATCACCAGCCGGCCGTCGGCGGCCAGCACATCGAGATTCCGGTCGAGGTAGGCCGCGCCCATGATGTCCAGGATCACGTCGGCCCCCGCCCCGTCGGTGGACCTGCGGACATGCTCGACGAAGTCGTCGTCGCGGTAGTTGATCAGGATGTCGGCGCCGAGTTCCCGGCAAAGATCCAATTTTTCGTCTGATCCGGCGGTGACCGCGACGACGGCGCCGCGCTCCTTGGCGACCTGGATGGCGTGCGTGCCGACACCGCTGGCGCCGCCGTGCACGAGCAGCACCTCTCCGGGTGCCAGGTGCGCGGCCATGACGAGGTTCGACCAGACCGTGCACGCCACCTCCGGCAGGGCCGCCGCGTCCGGCACGCTGACTCCGGCCGGGATCGGCATCACCTGGGCGGCGGGCACGATCACCGACTCGGCGTAGCCACCGCCGGCCAACAGCGCACAAACCTCTTGCCCCACAGTCCATTCCGACACGCCTTCGCCGACGGCGGCGATCCGGCCGGAGACCTCGAGGCCCAGAATGTCACTTGCGCCGGGCGGGGGCGGGTAGTTGCCCGCAGCTTGCAGCAGGTCGGCGCGATTGACGCCCGCGGCAGATATTTCGATCAACACTTCGTCAATTCCGGGACGCATGCGAGTGAGGCTACTACCCGTTGAGTTTTCGCCTCGCGTGCCGATGAGTCCCTTACGATTGCGATATGGGAGGAACTATTGGGGGCCGGACTGCCAGCGAGATGCCAGGCTTGGATATCGCGGAGCAGAAGTCTTGGCAGAATTTTCTGGACGCGGCGTTACGTCTCTACGGGACGTTGAACCGAACGCTCGTCGATCAGCACAAGCTCAGTCTCGTCGATGTGCGGTTGCTCGAGATTCTCGACAACTCCGAATCGGGTGCGGCCCGGATGGGGGACCTGGCTGAGCAGTTGATGTCGTTGCCGAGTCGGGTCACGCGGCAGATTCGGCGACTCGAGACCTCCGGACTGGTGCGGCGCAATGCCAGCCCGGATGACGGGCGCGGCGTGCTGGCCAGCATCACCGATCGTGGCCGCGCCGTCGTCGGGGAGGCGATCGCCACCTACGCCAAGGGCGTCCGCGAGCACTACCTCGGCCCGCTGTCGCGCCCGCAGATGGCCGCGATGGGCGAGAACAGCCGGCGAATCAGTGCCGCGCTGAAGACCGGCGGATCGTCGGCCCGGGTCGGTCGCGTCTAACCGACCGCTACGCTTGTCGGCGGTGGCGTGGCAGAGCGGCCTAATGCACTCGCCTTGAAAGCGAGAGACGGCTAACACCGTCCGGGGGTTCAAATCCCTCCGCCACCGCCATCGCGGGTCTCCTTCCCTCCTCGCGCCGCGACGGCGGCTGTGCACTGGCACCCGGGTTTCTGTGGGTCCGCTTGTGGGCGGTGCCATCGAACCCGCCCGGGCGTACAACGGAGACATCCGAACCAACTCCTCACCCAGACCGAGACGACGCGGTCACGGGTGGATGTCGGGGGATGACGCTCGAAAGGTGTTGTCTGACATGACAAGAGATCAGCAATGACTGGGGGTCACCATCCTCAGCGCGGCACTGTCGGTGCCGGCCCTGTTCGGGATCGCACACTCGCTTCCGGACGGGCTCGACGGCCTGTCGGCAGACTCCGGTCGCGAGACCGCATTCCCGCCATACTCCTCACCGGCGGTGACACCGATGAACCTGGGTGCGACCACCACCACGAAACCGTCGGACGAGCCGACCGCGCTGCCCACGTCGATGGTGGTTCCGGCCATCAAGGCGACCAGTTGACGGCTATTCGCCGGTGAACTCCGGCTTGCGCTTCTCGAACATCGCCTTGATGCCCTCGCCGAGATCCTTGGACGGCAGGAACGCCGAGTTCCAGGCCGCGACGTAGCGCAGGCTGGCGGCGACGTCGGCGGTGCGCTGCTCGTCGAGGACGTCCTTGATGCCGTGCACCACCAGCGGGGAGTTCGCGGCGATCTCGGCGGCGGTGGCGTGCGCGGCCGCCAGCGCGGCGTCGGCGTCGGGAAACACGTCGTTGACCAGACCGATCTTCTCGGCCCGTGCGGCGTCGATGTCCTTACCGGTCAGGGCCAGCTCGCGCAGGTGCCCGTCGTTGAGGATGTAGGGCAACCGGGCCAGACTGCCGACGTCGGCGACGATCGACAGTTTGACCTCACGCACCGAGAACTTGGCGTCCGCGCTGGCGTAACGGATGTCCACCGCGCTGATCAGGTCGACACCCCCGCCGATGCACCAGCCGTGCACCGAGGCGATGGTCGGGGTGCGGCAGTCGGCCACCGCGGTGATGGACTGCTGCATCCGCTTGAGCTTCTTGTGGAAATCCGCGCGTGGCCGGGCCGACGTGCCGCCAGCCATGGTGGACGACAGCGTGTCGCCCATCGCCATCAGGTCCAGGCCATAGCTGAAGTTCCGTCCGGATCCGGTGAGCACGATCGCGCGGACCTCCGGGTCGGCGTCCAGATCGGCGAAGACGACTGGCATCTCCTCCCAGAACGCCGGGCCCATGGCATTGCCTTTGCCCGGGCCGAGCAGCGTTACCTGCGCGACGTTGTCCTTGACCTCGACATTGAGGGATTCATTGGGCTCGCTCATGAGCAGAAGGCTACGACGTGAGCCGGGCGGTCCTGGCGCCGCCCTGCCCTTTCACTCCAGCGTCACCTGCCTGCGTCGCGCCGCGATCCCGGCCCCGATCGCGAAGAACGCGACCAGCAGGGCCACCACGCCGATGGCGATGGGGGTGGAGTCACCGACCAGGCCGGGCAGGTTCTGCAGGATCAGAAAGAAGGAGATCCCGAGGCCGACGAGGCCCAGCGCGGGCGCGACGAACGCCCGCCAGGTCGACACCTCGAGGGTGCCCGCCCGCTTGCGCCGGGCGAAGAACGCCAGCACCGCAACGGTGGTCGCGATCAACAGGGTGGTGATGCCGACCGTGGAGATGCCCGCCAGCCAGGTGTAGAACTGCGTCACCGGGTCGAGCTTGAACAGGATCCCGATCACGATCGCCAGTGCCACCACCACGGCGTCCACTCCCGAGGCCAGGTGCGGGGAGCCGTGCCGCTCGTGGGCGTCGCCGAGTCGATCGGGAAAAACCCTGCGGTTGGACAGCGTGAACACGTAGCGGGCCACGATGTTGTGGAACGACAGGATGCAGGCGAACAGGCTGGTGACGAACAGCACCTGGATGATGTGCAGGCCGGCCACGCCCAGGTATTGCTCGGTGGCGGTGGGCAGCAGCCCGGACGGATCGTTGCTGGCCTGCTCGACCACCCGGCTGTCACCCCACGCCGTGATCAGCGCCCAGGTCGAGACTGTGTAGAACAGCCCGATCAGGATGACCGCCAGGTAGGTGGCGCGGGGAATGGTGCGCAGCGGATCGCGGGCCTCGTCGCGGAACACCGCCGTGGCCTCGAACCCGATGAAGCTCAGGATCGCGAACAGCAATGCGATACCCGGTGCGCCGGAGACGATCTGGGACGGCGTCACGATTCCGGTGGACAACCCCTCGTGGCCGCCGGTGAACGTGACGACGGCGTCGAGCACCAGCACGATCGCCACCTCACCGATGAGCAGGACGCCCAGGATGTTGCGGGACAGGTCGATGTTGAAGTGGCCGAGCAGCGTGACGATCGCGAACGCGACGAACGCCCATATCCCCCAATGGATCTGCGGCAGGCCATAGGAGACGAACAGCGCCTGGGCGCCCTGGCCGATCAGGCCGTACACGGCGATCTCCAGGGTGAGATAGGAGATCAACGCGACGAACGCGAAGCCGAAGCCGGCCACCCGGCCCAGGCCCTTGCCGATGTAGGAGTAGAACGCCCCGGCGTCAGGCACGTACGGTGTCAGCGCGGTGAAGCCGACGGCGAACAGCAGAATGATCACCGTCGTCGCGACGAAGATCGCCGGGAAGCCGGTGCCGTTGCCCTTGGCGATGCCGAGTGAGACCGGACCACCAATGACACCCAGTGGGGAGGCGGCCGCCACCACCACGAACACGATGCCCCAGACGCCGAGCGTGCCCCGGAGTCTTCGGTGCGGGCGTTGTGCCGACGGTGTTTCCACGGGTGAAGCCGCGCCGGACTGTTCGAGTTGCGTCATATCGTCTTCCTCAAGGGCTCGAGAATGGTTGGTGCAGCGGTAAACCCCGCGGTGCAATGCCCAGACGCTAACGCCGTCGTTCCTGGTCCCTGATACTTCCGATCAGCACGATTGCATGGGGTTAGCGATCGCGGTGGTTGTAACGGTTGCCACCGGCGCGGGCCTCACCTAATCAAGACCAATGCCCCTGCCCACCTTCGGTGTCGAGGAGGAATTCCTACTCGTCGACCCGGCCACCGGGCTGCCCGCCGAGCTCAATGTCGCAGTGGTGGAGGGAGTTCGGGCGCGCGGGTTCGAGTTGGCATGGGAGTTCGCCCGCTGTCAGGTCGAGATCGACAGCTCGGTGCACACGACGACCGCCGGGTTGCGCACCGAGTTGTCGACCCACCGCCGTGTCGTCGCAGAAGCGGCCGCCGAGGCCGGTGCACTGCTGCTCGCGGTCGGCGCCCCACCGATCGGGACCGCGCCGTTCGCCCTGACCGGCTCCGAACGATTCCGCCAGATCAGGGACCGGTTCGGCGGCCTGACCTATGGGCAGGTGATCTGCGGGTGCCATGTGCACGTCGGCATGCCGGATCGTGAAACAGCTTTACAGGTCAGCAATTTCATTCGTCCGTGGCTGCCGGCGCTGTTGGCGCTGACCGCCAACTCGGCCGTCCACGCGGGATTCGACACCGGCTACGCCAGCTGGCGCGCCCAACTGCAGTCGGGCTGGCCGGTATCCGGGCCACCGCCACACTTCCGGTCGGTGGAGCACTACCGGCAACTGGTCGACAGTCTGTGCGACAGTGGCGCCGCGCTCGACGAGCACATGATCTATTGGGACATCAGGCCGTCGTCGCACCTGCCGACCCTCGAGATCCGGGTGAGCGATGTGCCGGCAACGGTCGGGGAGACGGTCATGCTGGCGACCATCATCAGGGCGCTCGCGGTGACGGCACTCGACGAGCTCCGTGAGGGAAACACCGCGCCGGAGGTCGGAGCGGAGATCCTTCGGGCGGCGAAGTGGAGGGCCGCCCACGACGGGCTGCGCGGTGAGGCCTACGACCTGACGCTGGGGCGAATCACCTCGGCCTACTCGGCGCTCGAATCGTTGGTCGCCACCATCGCCCCCGGCCTCGAGGAACTCGGTGAGCTGGCGAACGTCGGGCAATCCGTCCAGCGGCGTTTCATGGCCGGTAACGGTGCCATCCGGCAGCGCGAGGCGTTTCGGTCGGGCGACGGCGGCATGGCCGTCATCGCTGCGGCCGCCGCCGCCACCGTGCAAGACGTGCGGACGGCGAGTCCTCAGATGTACATCGCGGGATCGATGTAACTGGTCGGATCGACCCCCGGCTCCCGCTGCTTCTCGGTGCGTGGGCGCACGACGGCCGGGATGCCGGTCGCGATCGAGTCTGCGGGCACGTCATGGGTGACCACGGCATTGGCGCCCACGGCGCTGTCGTCGCCAATGGTCAACGGGCCCAGCACCTTTGCGCCGGCGCCGACGACAACACGATTACCCAACGTGGGATGGCGCTTGCCCTGCTCGAGTGAGCGGCCGCCGAGGGTGACGCCGTGGTACACCATCACGTCGTCGCCGATCTCCGTGGTCTCCCCGATCACCACGCCCATGCCGTGATCGATGAAGAAGCGGCGGCCGATGGTCGCCCCCGGGTGGATCTCGATACCGGTGAGGAACCGGGTGGCCTGGCTCAGGATCCGGGCCAGCCCCCGCAACGGCGGCCTCGCCCACAGCCGGTGCGCCAGTCGGTACGACCAGATGGCGTGCAGGCCGGAGTAGACCAGGGCGTTCTCCAGATCACCGCGCGCAGCCGGGTCATGGGTCCGCGCGTTGTCCAGGTCCTCGCGCAGCGTCGAGAGCAGGCCCATCAATCAGTCCCGGATGTGCTCGTAGAGCACCGTGGAGATGTAGCGCTCGCCGTAGTCACAGACGACCGCGACGATCAGCTTGCCGGCGTTCTCCGGGCGCTTGGCCAATTCCAGTGCCGCCCAGACGATCGCGCCGGACGAGATGCCGCCCAGGATGCCCTCCTCGGTGCCCAGTTCGCGGGCCACCCGGACGGCGTCGTCGATCTCGACGTCGATGATCTCGTCGTAGCTGTCCCGGTCGAGCACCTCGGGAACGAAGTTGGCGCCGATGCCCTGGATCTTGTGCGGTCCGGCGGTGCCCTCGGTCAGCAGCGGCGAGTCCTTGGGCTCGACGCCGACGATCTGCACCCCGGGCTTGCGGGACTTGAGGATGTGCCCCACCCCGGTGATGGTGCCGCCGGTTCCGATGCCGGCGACGAAGATGTCGACCTTGCCGTCGGTGTCGGCCCAGACCTCCTCGGCGGTGGTCTTCTCGTGGATCGCCGGGTTGGCCGGGTTGGCGAACTGGTTGGCCGAGACGGCGTTGTCGGTCTCGGCGATGAGTTGCTTGGCCTTCGCCACCGCACCCGCCATGCCTTCGGAGCCCGGCGTGAGCACGATCTCGGCACCGTAGGCGCGCAGCATCACCCGTCGCTCGGTGGACATCGTCTCCGGCATGGTCAGGATCACCTTGTAGCCACGGGCGGCTCCGATCATCGCCAGCGCGATACCGGTGTTGCCGCTGGTGGCCTCCACGATGGTGCCGCCGGGCTTGAGTTCCCCGGACTGCTCGGCCGCGTCGATGATCGCCGCGCCGATCCGGTCCTTGACGCTGTTGGCCGGGTTGTAGAACTCGAGCTTGGCCACGACCTGCGCATCGAGTCCCTCGGTCAGCCGGTTCAGCCGGACCAGCGGGGTATGACCGACCAACTCGCTGACGTTGTTGTAGATCTTGCCCATCATCAGGTCCCTTCTCGTGCGGTACCACCGACACTATGCGGCGGCGTCAGTGTCACGTTCGCCCGGTCGTCGCACTAGCCGGTATTGGTCCCGCCTTCGGCTATCCGCCGCACCGCGTCGAGAAACACGTCGATCTCCTCGAATGTGTTGTAGAACGCGAACGAAGGCCGGACGGTGGTCTCCACTCCCATCCGGCGCAGGATCGGCTGAGCGCAGTGATGACCGGCGCGCACGGCGATCCCTTCGGCGTTGAGCGCCTTGCCCACCTCGAGCGGTTCGTGGCCGGCCAGCACGAAGGACAACACGCTGGCCTTCTCGTCGGCGGTGCCGATGATCCGCACGCCGGGGATGTCGGCCAGCCGCGGGGTGGCGTACTCCAGCAGCGCGTGCTCGTAGGCGGCGATGCGCTCGACACCCACCTTCTCGACGTAGCGCAGCGCCTCGCCCAATCCGACTGCATCGGCGATGTTTCCGGTGCCCGCCTCGAACTTGTTCGGCGGCCCCTGATACAGCGAGCGTTCGATGGTGACGTCGGCGATCATGTTGCCGCCGCCCTGCCAGGGCGGTGTCTCCGCCAGCACCTCGTCGGTGCCGTACAGCACACCGACCCCGGTGGGACCGAAGATCTTGTGTCCGGAGAAGACGAAGAAGTCGGCCCCGGTCTCGGAGACGTCGATCGGGATGTGCGGGATCGACTGTGCACCGTCGATCAGCACCCGGGCGCCGTAGCGGTGGCCGAGCTCGACGATCATCTCCACCGGGGTGACCGTGCCGAGGGCATTGGAGACCTGCGTTGCCGAGACGATCTTGGTGCGCGGCCCGAGCAGGTCCTCGAACTCGCCGAGCAGCAGATTGCCGGCATCGTCGACCGGAGCGACCCGCAGGATTGCACCGGTCTTCTTCGAGATCATCTGCCACGGAACGATGTTCGCGTGATGCTCGAGATGGGTGATGACGATCTCGTCGCCCGGCCCGAGGTGCTGGGCCCCCCACGAGTGCGCGACCAGGTTGATGGCCTCGGTGGTACCGCGGACGAAGATGATCTGCTCGTCCTTCGATGCCCCGATGAAGCGGCGGACGGTATCCCGTGCTTCCTCGTAGGCATCGGTCGCCCTGGCTGCGAGTTCATGGGCGGCGCGGTGGATGTTGGAGTTCTCGTGGGCGTAGAAGTAAGCCAGTCGGTCGATGACCGCCTGCGGCTTCTGGGTGGTCGCGGCGTTGTCGAACCAGATCAGCGGCTTGCCGTTGACCGTCTCGCGCAGGATCGGGAAGTCGGCGCGGATCGCGTTGACATCGAAGATCTCGTGGTCGTCCGGAATCCGCGGAACCGGTTCTGACACTGCGGGCGCCGAGGTGAAGTAGTAGTTGGCCTCGTCCCCGGCCGGCACGTCGATCGCCGGTGTCGACAGGTACCCGAGGACCGGCACGTCCGGCGCGGCGCCCGGCCATCCCGGCGCCGAACCGCGCGGGGCCACCGGTGCGGTCGGCGGTGTGGTCGGAGCCCCGGCCAGCACCCCCGGCACCGTCGGGATGATGCCGTCGGGAATCGCGAACGCCTCCAGGTGCGGCGCGGTGTAGACGTCGGTCACCCCCGACGCGGCATGTCCCGCCGACGGTGCGGTGGTCAGGTCTGGCGCGCTGCCGCGCGGGGCCACCGGTATGGCGCCCGGCGGAATCGGTTCCGGCCCAGGCGAACTCGGTGGCGGCAGGGTGACACCGGGGGCTTCCAGGAGTGCCGCCGGTGGCGCGAACGGCTGGTCGCCCGCCGCTGCGGCGGCGTACGACGCGGCCGACCTGGTGTCGGGAGCCGAACCCCGCGGCGCTGGCGGGGCGGTCTGCGGCGGTGAGTCGTTACCCGGCCGGAAGCCGGCCGCCAACAGCTGCGTCGCCAGGGCGGCCAGTTCGGCCTCGCTGATCGGGAGTTCGCCTTCGGCGTCTACCGATCGATACTCACTTGTACTCATGGTATTGATCCACCGCGGCGCCCTCGAGCACCGCGAGCGCATCGTCGGTCAGCACGGCCAGCGAGGAGTACAGCGTCACGAGGTAGGACGCGATACCCGAGCGGTCGATCCCGGTGAAGCGCACCGACAGGCCCGGGGCCTGCTCGCCGACAAGACCGGGCTGGAACAGACCGACCACACCCTGGCGCTCCTCACCGGTGCGCACCAGGATGAACTTGGTCTTGCCCTTCTCGACCGGCACCTTGTCGCTCGGGATGATCGGGATGCCGCGCCAGGTGATGAACTGCGCCCCGAACAGGTTGACCACCACCGGCGGCACACCGCGGTAGGTGGCCTCCCGGCCGAACGCGGCCACCCCGAGCGGGTGGGTCAGGAAGAACGCCGGGGTCTTCCACACCTTGGTGATCAGCGCGTCGAGGTCGTCCGGGGTGGGTGCGCCCTTGATCGTCTTGATGGTCTGCTCGGGGATCGCCTGCGCCAACAACCCGTACTCCGGGTTGTTGATCAGCTCGGACTCTTGGCGTTCCTTGATGGTCTCGATGGTCAGGCGCAACTGCTGGGTGATCTGGTCGTGCGGGCTGGAGTAGAGGTCGGAGACCCGGGTGTGCACGTCGAGCAGCGTGGAGATGGCGCGCAGCGTGATCTCGCGCGGGCTGGTCTCGTAGTCGACGTAGGTCTGCGGCAGCGGGTCTTCGATGTTCTCCCCACCGACCTCGGCATGGATGGCTACCCGGTCCGGGTTGACCACCCGGTTGACCCGGTAGATGCCGGCCTCGACGGGGACCCAGCTCAGCAGGTGTAGCAGGAAGCGGGGAGTGATGGTCTCCAGCTGCGGAACGGTCTTGGTGGCATTCGCGAGCTGCCGGGCGGCGAGCGCGCCGAGTGCCTGCGATTCGTTCTGTGCCGACGTCATGGTGGGTCCCTCCGACTCATCTGGTTGCCCAATCATGGTCCCCAGCGGGGTGACCTGCACAGGTTTGGACACCACCGTGATCAGAAGTCCGGTATGGCCTTCGCCCCCACATACCGTATGGTGGTCGGCATGCAACAGCACGCATCGCTGCGCTTCGTCTCCACGCGCTGCCTCGACGTGCGCTTCTGTTGTTGTTGATCCTTCTGACGCCGTAATTCCCCGCGCTCAGTTCCGCTGCCTTTCCGGCGTGTTGACCTGCGCGTTTCGACGTACCCAGAGAGATCAACCCCATGACGACGCTGTCACTGCCCATTCATGCCCCCGCGCCCGTCGCCGTTCACCGGCGGGTGACCCCGGCGCCGTCGGTCGACCTGTCACGGATGACCCGCTACCGACCCGGCACCTATTCCCACACCGTCGACACCATCGTTTTCGCCGACGGGACTTCGGCTCGCACTGATTTGATCCGGCTCAACCCCAACATCGAGGCCTACTCGCTGGACTTCACCGGCGTCGCCCCAACCCGGCCGTCGCGCTACCGGGCCGATACCTGGTCGGCGGTGCCGCACCTGCAGGCCCGGGCCCACGAGACCGAGGTCGACTGGATTCTTCGCAACTCGTTCCCCACGATCTCCACCAGCGAGATCAGCCGTCGGCTGCGGGCGGCGGGCTATCCGCTGGGCGCTGGCAACATCGCCGAGCACGAGGCGATCGCCGGCACCCAGGCGGCGATCTGGCGGCTCACCAACGGTCTGGAACTCGACAACCGGCCGCTCAACGTCCCGGCGAGCGTGCTGTACGACGAGGGTGTGGTGACCGTCGAGTTCGACGGCGAGCGTCAGCTGGCGGGCTACACGGCGGAGGTGACGGCCACCGGCGACACGGTGCTGCGGCTGGAGAAATCCGACGACGGCGTGGCATGGACGGACGTCGCGTCGTCCCGGCTGGAGGTGGCTGCCGGCCACGACGAGGTGCACAAGGCGCTCGGCGTCGGCACCACGGTGTCCGACAGCCGGCTGGGCCGGGCCGGCCACGGCTACCGGCACTACCGGCTGCTGGTCGACGGCGACGCAACGGTCGGCGAGCTGCGCTTTCAACTGCACGGCTCGCGCCCCTACCGCAACACCGAGTCGATCGTCTTGCTCTACAACTACCTACTCGCGGGCGCCCGTTCGGCGCGCCGGCTGGCGGTGACCCCGTCCCTGCTGGCGTCGGCGGCCACCGTCGACGGTCCGATCGTCGGCCCGTTCCGGCTGGCCACCACCGACGCCGCGGCGGTGCGGGTGTCCGGCGGACATGTCGTCATCGACGCCGACGGGGCCGAAATCACCGAGCCGCTGCAGCCCGGCGCGCAGTTCTCGCTGCGGGTCACACCGGGTGCCGGTTTCGCGACGGTCACCGTCGAGGTGCCGGGGCGCCCCGACGGCTTCGGCGGCCGGGTCATCACCGGTGTGGCACGCGACGAGGTGGCGGGCCGGTTCACCCCTGTCGCTCTGGCGGTGCCGACCCAGCTGGTTGTCGAGTTCGACCTCGACTGGGCAGACGAAACCGCCGTCGCGCTCTAACGTGGCGGGTGTGCCCGCCGATCTCACTTCAGGACCCGAAGCTCCCCCCGCCGACGAACTGGCCAGCGCCGAAGCGACGCTCGCCGTGCTGCAGCAGGTGGTGCACGGCATCGCCTCCGACGACCTGACCAAGCAGACCCCGTGCCGGGAGTTCGACGTCGCCGGCCTCACCGATCACCTGCTCAACTCGATCACGTCGATCGGTTCGGTCGCCGGTGCCGAGATTCCGCCGCGCAACACCGCGGACTCGGTCGAACGCCAACTCGTCGTCGCCGCCCGACCGGCGCTCGACGCCTGGCACCGGCGCGGGCTGAGCGGCACCGTCCCGTTCGGCCCCGCCGAGGCGCCCGCGCCGCTGATGGCGGGCATCCTCTCGCTCGAATTTCTCGTGCACGCCTGGGATTACGCCACCGCGATCGGACGGCCGATGAGCGCGTCCGAATCGTTGTCGGAATACGTCATCGGCCTCGCCGAACGGGTCATCACACCGGCCACCAGGGGCAGCGCCGGATTCGACGATCCGGTGGCGGTGCCGGCCGACGCAGATCCGCTGGACCGGCTGGTCGCGCTGACCGGGCGAAGGCCTGCTAGCGCGGCCTGATCCACTCGGCGGCGAAGGCCAGGAACGCGTCGTTCTCCTCCGGCGCGCCGATGGTCACCCGCACACCGTCGCCGGCGAACGGCCGAACGAACACCCGCGCATTGGCGGACTGCTGGGCGAAGTCCACGGTCCGCTCCTCCAGCGGCAGCCAGACGAAGTTGGCCTGCGGCGGCGGGACGGTGTAGCCCATCTGCCGGAGCGCATCGGTGACCCGCGTGCGTTCGACCACAGTGGCGTCGGTGCGGGCCATCAACTCGTCCTCCGCGCTCAGCGAGGCGATAGCCGCGGCCTGCGAGACCGTGGTGGCGTTGAACGGCACGTACACCTTGCCGAGCGCGACGATCACCTCCGGATCGGCGATCGCGTAGCCGACCCGCAACCCGGCCAGTCCGTATGCCTTCGAAAATGTGCGCAGCACAACGACATTGCTGTACTTGCGGGCCAGGCCGAGGCTGTCGGGCACCAGGCCGTCGCGGATGTACTCGACATACGCCTCGTCGATGCACACCATGATGTCGGAGGGCACCGCGGCCACGAAGCGCGCCAACGCCTCCGGATCGACCACCGTCGAGGTGGGGTTGTTCGGATTGCAGACGAAGATCAGCCGGGTGCGCTCGGTGATGGCGTCCAGCATCGCGTCGAGGTCGAAGGTGTAGTCGCGCAGCGGTACGTGTACCGGGGTGGCGCCGGCCACCGTCACCTGCAACGGGTACACCTCGAAGCTGCGCCAGCCGTACATCACCTCATCGCCGACCGTGCAGGTGATCTGGATCAGCTGCTGGGACAGGCTCACCGAACCACCGCTGACCGCGATGTGCTCGGGTGCGAAGTCGACATGCTTGGCCAGGTGCTCACGGAGCTCAACGCACCCGTTGTCCGGGTAGCGGTTGATGGTCTCGGCCGCCGCGGCGATCGCGGCCCGCACGCTGGGCAGGGGACCGTGCACCGTCTCGTTGCTGGCCAGCTTGATCGCACCCGGCACCGTTTTGCCCGGCGTATAGGCCGGAAGGTCGGCCAGTTCGGGTCGTAAGTGGGCGGTCATCGGCCTAATTGTAGGGGCCGTGGGCGCTTTGCTATTCCCTGTTGGGCCTGTGTACTCTCATCGATCGGCGGCTCCGGAGCCTCGCCAGGGTTCCGGTACGCTCAGGTAGTTCAGGAGGCGTGCCAGAGCGGCCGAATGGGACTCACTGCTAATGAGTTGTCCCCCTTCAAGGGGACCGGAGGTTCAAATCCTCTCGCCTCCGCCGCGGCCGACTCGTCGGCCACGAACAACTGAATGACGGCGCCCGTAGCTCAACGGATAGAGCATCTGACTACGGATCAGAAGGTTAGGGGTTCGAATCCCTTCGGGCGCGCTTTTTACCAGCGTAGCGGCCATTTTCACCTGATGCGGCACGCCCGGGCTGACATTTTCCCGCTACATTCACTCGCCACTTTGCCCCGCCGCGAACCTCTCCAGCGTGTCCCTTACATCGGGACCACGCGCCTGGCGTTGCAGGTGATGAGTCTCGGTGGTGGACAGTTTGCGTGGGAGAGTTGCTGCTGCGCGAGCGCAGAACCGTGCTCATTAAGGATCGTTGTTGCCGCCGTTCGCCTGAAACTCTCGGGAGTGATCCGGGCGAGGTCTTTCGGGCAGTGCATCCCGCAGTGAGCGGCGCAGGTTAGCCAGACTCATCCACCCGCCGTCACGTTTGGCGAACACGGGGCCGTCCATGCCCGATTCACCCACCAGAACTGGGGGTCGGTTTTTGGCCCTAGTGGGCGGCGAGGCCACCAACAAGGAGCGGCAACCCTGCGAATTCTGATCGTGACGGCTAGTAATGCTGTGCGACTCGGGACACGAATTCGCTGAAGTATGCCAACTTTTGCTTGGGGACGATCGTCGGCAGCAGGGTCTGCCACGCCACAGTCAGTCGGCCGATTCGACTGTCGTCGAGGGCGTCGGCGAGCAGATGGCAGCCCACGATTGTCATCCAAATCGTCTGCGCAAGTTCTGCCGGATCCACGCCCTCGCGCACATCGCCCTCAGCGGCGGCTCTGATCAGAGCCGCCGTGACTGCCGGGGTCCAGTCGAGGTACATTCTGGAACCCGCGCTGCTGATTTGCGTGAGGCTCTGCGCGAGCAGGTTTCCGACATGCGTCAGCCGATCTGTTCGCAGCGTTTCGGCGGTGATGAACGTCGAACGAATCATGTCCTCCAGAACGGGACCGCAGCCTTTCACATCCTTGGCGATGGCCGCGTCGATACGGGACTTGCTTTCGTCGATGATGGCTGCGGCCACGTCCACCTTGGCGTCGAAGTGGTAGTAGTACGCGCCCTTGGTGATGCCGGCCAAGTCCAGGATCTCGGCGAGATTGGTTTCGCCATATCCGTTCGTGTCGAATAGCTCGACCGCCGCATCAATGATTTTGGCCCGGGTAGCCAATGCGCGTTCCTGATGTACCGCTGCCGTTCCCCGCCGACTCGACGTGTTCGCAGTCACAATACCCCCCTGGGTTTCCCCTGGTATGACGATAGCACCGGATGAATTCATGTCTTTGTCAGGCACCCTTGCAATCCGAAGCGGTTCGGTGCGTTCGCAACAATCTGGATCGCACAACAATCGGCCCGCCACTCCAGACAGGATGACGGGCCGTTTTGTTGGTGTGAGCGCCTAGTGGGTGGCGAGGATGGCTTCTGCGCGGTCCTTGGCCCTCGCAACATCCTCAGTCTCCACTTCCCTGATACAAACGCCCCCGATTCGGGGTGTACCGATGTGGACTCCAGCGCACGATGATCCCAGATCAGACAGCATTTTAGTGAGCGGAGGTTGCACCACAGCCGGTTGAAAATACATCAGAAGGTTGGGGTTCGAATCCCTTTGGGCGCGCTCACTACCGGTGGGTCAGCGGGACAGCACAAACGCGCGAACCGGCTCCGGCCAGATCCAGCTGATCTCCGCCTGCGGCTCCGGCCTCGGGCCGATGGGGGGCTCCCACCTCGTCCCGATGGGTCCCAGCGGGCATGCCGTCTGCAACAGCAGTCGTGTCGTCGCCCGCCGCAGGAGGTCCTGCCCGGCCGCCGTCTTCAGGCACCCTGTTGTCCTCGGAGAGCCGATCCCACCAGGTATGAAACTCGGCATCGAATGCCATGCTGTCCGCATCCCCTCAGTAATCGGCGTCCGCCGAAGCGCGGACGCATCGAGACGCGTGGTTACCTCATCGAGGGGTTTCGAAACCGATTGTGACGCTTGGCATTTATTGACGCGGCGGTCTGCTTCGTCCGACGTCTCGGGTGCGGCCTAGTAGCCCGGCAACGCGGGCTGGTCATCGTCGGTGACACCGATGCGGGCCGCCGCCGAATCCTTGCCCCGGCGCACCGGCACCATGCCGGCAGCCACGCCGAGTCCCTGCGCCGGCATGTTGCCGTAGATGCTCTCGATATCGGCCGTCTTGACCCGATAGGTCTCGTGCCAGATGCCGACGTCGCCGGACTTGCCGATCTTCCGATTGAATTGACGCCAGGGTTCGAGGTGCGGGTCGTCGGCGTTGCGGGCGAACCGCTCCAGGTCCTCGAAGGACCGCCAGTACTGCACCAGGAGCGGCGGGAACAGCTACGCCCGGTAGGCGAGCATGCCCTTCTCCGGCCGCCCGGACAGGTACTTCAGCATGGTGCCCATGGCCTTGAACACCGGCAGCCACAAGCCGAGCTTGAACGGCTTGTTGATCCGCATGCCGATGATGAACACCACGACCTCATCGCCGAGCCGACTCACGTCGGCCGTGTGGCGACCCTTCAGGACCTCGGCCATGGTGGCACCCTGGGCGCGTGACCTACACGGCGCCGGCGTCTTCACCCATGTTGGTGTACTCCGGCACGTCCGGCTGCGCTCCGGGGCCGGTACTACCGGCGTCCTGACCGGCCTTCCAGTACAGGTCGTCGGTGGGCAGCGGCGCCGGTCCGGTGCTGCCGGCGTTCTCATTGGCATCCCAGTAGTACGGCTCGGTCGGGTCCGGCCAGACCAGGCCGCCGGTGTCCGCCGAGGCCGACGGTGCGGCGGCGACCGAGATCGCGATGGCGGCCATCGGCGTCAGAGCCGCCAACGCCAGCTTGGTGGGGTGCATGATCGCCTGTCGTCGAGGTGGGCGGGAGATCGAAACCGTAGGACAAGCGGGTTACATCAGCGGGTACGGATGATGATCGGCAGGTTGTCGGCAGGCATCGGTCCGGTGCCCGGCTCAGGTGATCGTCAGCCCGCCGTCGACGACGATCGTCTGCCCGGTGACGTAGCCGGCCGCCGGTGAGGCCAGCCAGACCGCCGTCGCCGCCAACTCGGTGGGATCGCCGGTGCGGCCCAACACGATCCGCGGCAACTGGCTGTCGAGATAGCCGGGCTGGTACTCGTCGGTCATCTCGCTCTTGAAGAAGCCCGGCGCCAACGCGTTGACACGAATCCCCTTGCGCGAGCCCCACTGCTGGGCCAGATCACGGGTCAGGCCCAGCACACCGGCCTTCGACGCGCTGTACGCGGCCTGCGGCAGACCGCCGGTGGTCAGGCCGAGGATGCTGGAGACGTTGACGATCGAACTGCCCGGCTGCATCACCCGGGCACAGGCCTGCGCCATCCAGTACGAGCCGTGCAGGTTGACGTCGACGACCGCGCGGAACTGCTCGGGCGTCTCCCGGGTGGCCGGAACCGCGGTCCCCACACCGGCGTTGTTGACCAGCACGTCCACCCGGCCGAACGCCTCGATGGCCGAATCCACCAGCGCCTGGCACTGTTCTGGGTCCGCGACGTCGGTCATCCGGGTGTACACCCGGCGCCCGGCGGCTTCGACCAGCGCGGCGGTCTGCGCCATCCGCTCGACCCGTCGCGCACCGAGCACCAGGTCGGCGCCGGCTTCGGCGAACGCCTGCGCGAAGGACACCCCCAGCCCGGACGATGCTCCGGTGACGACGACGACCTTGTCGTCCAGCCGGAACATGTCAACGATGCTCATCGCGGGCTCCTCAGCACCTGCCGGGCGATCGCGTACTTGTGCACCTCGGTCGGTCCGTCGT
>CAZHUU010000034.1:7737-36398 GCA_964535335.1 uncultured Mycobacterium sp. | reverse complement strand
CGGAACAGTTGGACCTGTCCAACGCCCTGCTGACGTTGCCCGGGGAGAACGTCTACCGCGATGACGAGGGCACCGACACCCGCAACTACGGCGGCCAACACGGTCTGCCCGGGTTGCGGGCGATCTTCGGAGAACTGCTGGGCATTCCCGTCCCCAACCTCATTGCGGGCAACAACGCCAGTCTCGAGTTGATGCACGACACGGTGGTGTTCTCACTCCTGCACGGCGGCGTCGACTCCCCGCGTCCGTGGATCCGTGAACCCAAGGTGAAGTTCCTGTGCCCGTCGCCGGGCTACGACCGTCACTTCGCGATCACCGAGAGCCTGGGCATCGACATGATTCCCGTGCCCATGCGCGAGGACGGCCCGGATGTCGATCTGGTCGAAGAGCTCGTCGCCACCGACCCGTCGATCAGGGGCATGTGGTGCGTTCCGGTGTACGCCAACCCGACCGGCGCGGTGTACTCCTGGGAGGTGGTGCGTCGGCTGGTGCAGATGCGTACGGCCGCCAACGATTTCCGGCTCTTCTGGGACAACGCCTACCCGGTGCACACCCTCACCGACGAGTTCGCCAGGCCGGTCGACATCATCGGACTGGCCGCGCAGGCGGGTAATCCCAACCGGCCCTACGTGTTCGCCTCCACGTCGAAGATCACCTTCGCCGGGGGTGGCGTGAGCTTCTTCGGCGGATCGTTGGGCAACATCGCCTGGTATCTGCAGCACTCTGGCAAGAAGTCGATCGGCCCGGACAAGGTCAACCAGTTGCGGCACCAGAAGTTCCTCCGGGATGCCGACGGGGTCCGTCGGCACATGTTGCGTCACCAGCAGATCCTGGCTCCGAAGTTCGCCCTGGTCCTCGACATCCTGGACCGCCGTCTCGCGGAGGCCAAGGTCGCCTCGTGGACCGAACCCAAGGGCGGCTACTTCGTCAGCCTGGATGTCCTGCCGGGATCCGCGAAACGGACTGTGGCGCTGGCCAAGGAGGCCGGCATCGCGGTGACCGAAGCCGGCGCGTCGTTCCCGTACCGCAAGGACCCGAAGGACACGAACATCCGGATCGCGCCGAGTTTCCCGTCGGTGGCGGACCTGGCCGAGGCGATCGACGGTCTGGCCACGTGCGCGCTGCTGGCGGCCACTGAAGTCCTGCTCGGGCGGCCGGTGTCTGATCCCGCCTGACCGGTCCCCGTTCGTCCGGCTCGGCTTGTCCGGCCTCCCTCGGGCGGTGTCTCGTCGGTCGGGGTGGGTAGCCTGCTGGCGTGGCGCTCTACCGCAAGTACCGGCCGGCGACGTTCGCTGAGGTAGTCGGTCAGGAGCACGTCACCGAACCGCTGTCCACGGCGTTGTCGGCGGGACGGATCAACCACGCCTACCTGTTTTCCGGTCCACGGGGATGCGGCAAGACCTCGTCGGCCCGAATCCTGGCCCGATCGTTGAACTGCGCGGAGGGCCCCACACCCACCCCGTGCGGGGTCTGCGACTCCTGCGTGGCGTTGGCGCCCAACGGCGGAGGTTCGGTCGACGTCGTCGAACTCGACGCAGCCAGCCACGGCGGGGTGGACGACACCCGTGAACTGCGTGATCGCGCGTTCTACGCGCCCGCACAGAGCCGCTACCGCATCTTCATCGTCGACGAGGCGCACATGGTCACGACGGCGGGCTTCAACGCGCTGCTCAAGATCGTCGAGGAGCCGCCCGAGCACCTGATCTTCGTGTTCGCCACCACGGAGCCGGAGAAGGTGCTGCCCACCATTCGGTCGCGTACCCACCACTACCCGTTTCGGCTGCTCGCACCGCGCACCATGCGGACGTTGATCGAGAAGATCCTCGCCTCGGAGGCGGTCGACGTCGACGACACCGTGTTCCCGCTGGTGATCCGGGCAGGTGGCGGGTCGCCGCGCGACACGCTGAGCGTGCTGGACCAACTGCTCGCCGGGGCGGAAGACAATCGGGTGCACTACCAGCGTGCTTTGGCATTGCTCGGCGCCACGGATATCGCGCTGATCGACGACGCGATCGACGCACTGGCGGCCGGGGATGCCGCGGCACTGTTCGGGGCGGTGGAGTCGGTGATCGACGCCGGCCACGATCCGCGCCGTTTCGCCACCGACCTGTTGGAACGTTTCCGCGATCTCATTGTGCTGCAAGCGGTTCCGGATGCGGCCAGTCGTGGTGTTGTGGATGCCCCCGATGATGTGCTCGATCGGATGCGGGATCAGGCCGCCCGGATCGGGCCGGCAACGCTGGCCCGGTACGCGGAGGTGGTGCACGCCGGTCTGGGTGAAATGCGCGGTGCCACGGCCCCGCGGCTGTTGCTGGAAGTCGTGTGTGCCCGACTGTTGCTGCCTTCGGCCAGTGACACCGAGTCGGCGCTGCTTCAGCGGATCGAGCGCATCGAGACGAGGCTGGATATCTCCATTCCGGCAGGGGAGACGGCGGCGAGTGCCCCCGTGGCCACCGGCAAGCAGTACGTTCGCAGGACTCAGGCGCCGGCGCCCGAGACTGGGGTGCCCGAGACTGTGGCACCGGAGGCTGCGGTGGCCCCGGCCGTCGCGCCGAGGACGGTGGCACCGGCAGCGGTGGTGCCCGAGAAGGCGCCCTCCGCCGTGCCGCCATCCCGGGTCGAGCCGCCGTCGGTGCGGCCCGATCCCATGGGATCGAGACCCGCGCCCCCCGCCGCGGTGCCGCCCCCGGCTGCGCGCAGCGACTCCCCGGAGCGGCCTGTACCGGAGAGCGCACCGGCCGATGAACACACCCCGAATGCCGCGGCGGTCCGTCAGATGTGGCCGACGGTGCGGGAAAAGGTCCGCGAGCGGTCTCGCACCGTCGAGGTGATGCTGGCGGGGGCGGTCGTCCGCGCGGTGGAGGGCAACACGCTGGTACTTGCGCACGACTCCGCTCCGCTGGCCAAGCGGCTGTGCGAGCAGCGCAATGCCGATGTGATCCGCGATGCGCTCAAGGACGCGTTGGGGGTGAACTGGCAGGTTCGTTGCGAGGCCGGGGGCGCGGGTGCTTCCGCGCCGGCGGTGCCTCCGGCGCCGGCGCCCATCCCGGCAGATGTCGCCCGTGCCGGGGAGCGCTCCGAGGAAGACGACATGATCGCCGAGGCGGTCCGCGACGATGAGGATCCCGCACCGCGACGCGACCCGGAAGAGGCGGCGCTGGAGTTGCTGCAGAGCGAACTCGGAGCCCGCCGGATCGACGGTTGACGTAACACCGGCACGCCGAAAGGCGGGCCGATCAGCATGACTACCCTCATGCGCAGCCACCGCAACCCCGAGGAGTTCCATGGCACAGGTCAGTTCGTCGAGCACCATCCTCATCG
This sequence comes from uncultured Mycobacterium sp., assembly GCA_964535335.1. Taxonomy (GTDB): domain Bacteria; phylum Actinomycetota; class Actinomycetes; order Mycobacteriales; family Mycobacteriaceae; genus Mycobacterium. Next base: position 33,077 of record CAZHUU010000034.1, on the reverse strand, counting down.
ACGCCGAACCGGCGAAGGTTCTCGACGCGATCGCCGATTACCAGCAGGTGCGGCCCAGGATCCTCTCGCCGCACTACAGCGAGTACCGGGTGCTGTCGGGTGGTCAGGGCCGCGGGACTGTCGCCGCGTGGAAGCTGCAGGCCACCAAGTCCCGGGTGCGCCACGTTCAGGCCGACGTCGACGTGGCCGGTCACACCGTCATCGAGAAGGACGGCAACTCCTCGCTGGTGACGAACTGGACCGTCGCGCCTGCCGGTCCCGGGTGCAGTGTCACCGTCAAGACCACCTGGACCGGCGGGAGCGGGGTCAAGGGCTTCTTCGAGAGGGTTTTCGCGCCACTCGGTTTGCGTCGAATCCAGGACGAGGTGCTTGCCAACCTCAAGAAAGACGTCGAGAACCCAGAGGCTTAGAGAACTCAGAGGCTTAGAGAACTCAGGGGCCTGAGCAGGCGGCTAGCTTGTCCGCGGCGGCTGGGTCTGCAGGAACGACACTACGCCGTTGGCTACCGCCTGGGCGTACTTCTGCCGGCCCTCGATGCTGGACATCAGGGTCGAGTCGACCGGGTTCTTCATATTCCCCAACTCGACCAGAATCGACGGGTACTGGGCGAGGTTGAGCCCCGCGATGTCAGCCCGGGGGTTGAGGCCGTTGTTGCCGATATAGGTCGCCGGCGGGATGCCCGCCGCCGCAATCTGGTCACGCATCATCCGGGCGAACTGCACGGACGGTCCGGCCTGCGTGGCGTTCAACGCCGGGCTGGAGTAGAGGATGTGGAATCCTCGGCCGGTAGCCGGTCCGCCGTCGCCGTGGATCGACACCACGGCATTGGGTTGCAGTGCGTTCGCCATCGCGGCCCGTTCGTCGACACAGGGACCGACCTGGTCGTCGTTCCCCCGGGACATGGCGGTCCGTACCCCCAGCGCATGCAGGGCGGCGCGGATCCGCAAGGTGGTGTCCCAGGTGAAGGTGTGCTCGGGGTAGCCGGCCTCGGTCGCGGTGCCGGAGGTCTGGCAATCTTTGGTGCCGCCACGGCCGTTCGGAACCTGCTTCGTCATCGAGGCGTCGTTGGCCCCGTTGTGTCCGGGGTCGAGGAAGACGATCATCCCGGCGACACTGCCCGGCGCAGCGTGGGTCAGGGGAGCCGGAGACGTCGCGGTGGCGAGTACCACGCCGGTGACGGCGACGGCCCCGACACGCAGGGGAGTGAACTTCGGCACGGCCGCCACGGTAACCCGCGGCCGTCTAGGCTTGGAAGTCACCGAGCGGCCGAAACGCCTGTCCGCAACGAAGTCGAGACCACAACGCAAGGAGACCGTCATGCAACCCGGAATTCCGCCCGGCCTCCCCGGCGTTCCGCCCGGCATGCCCGTTGATCCGGAGACACTGCGCAAGCAGGCGGAACAACTGCGCCAGCAGATGATGCCCGGACTGCAGGCGGCGCTCGCCCAGGCCCAGCAGGTGCAGCAGCAGTTGCAAGAGGCTCAGCAGAAGATCGCCGGGTCGGAGGTTCAGGGCCAGGCCGGGGGCGGTTTGGTGACCATCACCCTCAGCGGTGCGGGAAAGGTGACCGCGGTCAACATCGACCCCTCTGTGGTCAATCCCGACGACGTGGAGACACTGCAGGATCTCGTCGTCGGAGCCTTCGAGGATGCCACCCGGGCGATGGCCGACATGGTCAAGGTCCATCTGGGTCCGCTGGCCCAGATGCGTCAACAACCCCAGGGCCCCACGGAGTCCTGACCGAATGTTTGAAGGTCCCGTCCAGGATCTGATCGACGAACTCGGCAAGCTTCCCGGCGTCGGACCGAAGAGCGCCCAGCGGATCGCTTTTCACCTGCTCTCGGTCGAGCCCCCGGATATCGATCGGTTGACCGCGGCGCTGACGCGAGTGCGCGACGGTGTTCAGTTCTGCGAGGTCTGCGGCAACGTCTCCGAGGCCGAGCGCTGCCGGATCTGTGCCGATGCCCGTCGCGACGGCACCCTGGTGTGCGTCGTCGAGGAACCCAAGGACGTCCAGGCGGTTGAGCGGACCCGGGAGTTCCGCGGCCGCTATCACGTTCTCGGCGGGGCGCTGGATCCGCTCTCCGGCATCGGTCCGGAGCAACTGCGGATTCGCCAGTTGCTCAACAGGATTGGCGAGCGTGTGGACGGCGTCGACATCACCGAGGTGATCATCGCGACCGATCCGAACACCGAGGGTGAGGCAACCGCCACCTACCTGGTGCGCATCCTGCGCGATATTCCGGGCCTGACGGTCAGCCGGATCGCGTCTGGTCTACCGATGGGCGGGGATCTCGAATTCGCCGACGAACTGACTCTCGGGCGCGCCCTGTCCGGGCGTCGCGCGATGGTCTGACGGCACCCCGCTAGCGGCTGGCCCCGCGTCGGCCGTCCGCCTTGGAAGCGGCGTCGCCGGCAGTGCCGTGCGCCTGCTCCGCCCGCCCGGTTCGTAGGGCGCTGGAACCCCGTTGCGGGGTGGCATCGGCCGTTGCGCGGATGTCGGAGCCGGCTGGCTCGCCCGCGTTCGGCACCACGTCGACGGTCGGGGTCCGCTCGGTGTGCGCCGGCACGGCGTCGACCGCCGCACGAGGCGACTCTGTGACATCGGCGGCGGGAGCCGGGACGGTGACCGTGGCGGCGGCCGATTCGGCGGCGGCGATCTTTGGGGCCGCACTGGTCGGGCCGATCGGCGGGATCAGGATGGGCCGCGTGGCGAGGGCCGCCGCCAGGGTGTTCTGGGCGCTGACGATGCCGTCCACGATCGCCTGCCCGCCCGCGCCGAACGCACTGATCACCCCGGTCACGCCGGTGATCACCGCCTGTACGACGCCGCCGATGTCGAAGGACAGGATGGCATCGACGATGTTCTGTCCGGCGATGATGAAGGACCGGGTCACGTCATCGAACGCGGTGAACAGTCCGGCGCCGAGTTCGACGGCCGCCAACGGTTGGGCGGCCAGCAGAGCGGACTGGATTGCCAGCTGGATCTGCCCGACCTCGATGTTCGCGGCGATCGGGGGGATCAGTGTGGCCGAGCCGGCATCAAAGGCCCATTCCTCGACCGTGGTGAGGGCGTCCAGCGCGTTACCGCTGAAGACTTGCTGGGCGGCGGTGAGCAACGTCTCGGGAAGTTGCGCGGCGGACTCGGCGAAACCCGCTCCGCCCTGCGCCAGACCCGCGGTTCGGATCGCCAGGAACTCGACTTCGTTGGCGATGGCCTGCTGCCAGGCGGGGAAGGTCAGGATGTCGAAGATGCTCGACGTCAGAGCGATATCCGGGGCGGTGAACCGGGGGACCGCCGGTGCGGATGTGGTCAGCGCCGGGGCGGCGGCGATGACGCCGGCCCCCAGCAGCGCTGCGGTGGCGGTCGCGAGGGGGCGAGCGGCGGCAATCATGGTGAACTCCATCTCGGGAACCTGAGGAGACGTCCCTAACTGGTCGTCAACGTATCCCAACCGCGGTCCCTCGGCCCAATTCGGCGGAACCCGCGACGGATTCCCGCTCAGGTGCGACTTGAGGCGCGGCGGGGTGCGGCGAGGCGCTCGCGGCGGAGTTGCTCGACCTCGGGTAGGTCCAGCGGTGGTAGCGGTCCGACCACGCGGGAGAGCAGCATGTCGGCCAATTCGGGGTTGCGGGCCAGGCACGGGCCGTGGAGGTAGGTCGCCACCACGCTGCCCTGAACCGCGCCGTCGATACCGTCACCGAGACGGTTACCCGCGCCCTTGACCACCGCGGCGAGGGGAGTGGCCTGGGGCCCGAGGACCGTGCCGCCGCGGTGGTTCTCGAATCCGGTCAGCGGCTGGCTCAAGCCCTCGATCAGCGGGGTCGAGACGACCTCGCCGATGGTGCGTTCGGGCTGGGGCGTCGTGGTGACGTCGAGGAGTCCGACTCCGTCGACCCGTTCGCCGGCGGAGGTCTGATACCAGTGCCCGAGAACCTGGATCGCCGCGCAGATCGCCAGCACCGGGGCGCCGCGCGCGGCAGCCCGTTGCAGGCCCCGGTGGCGTAGCAGGTGTTGGGTCGCCAGTCGTTGGGCGTAGTCTTCCGCGCCGCCGAGGGTGTAGAGGTCCAGGCTGTCGGGCACCGGGTCGTCGAGGGTGATCTCGACGATCTCGGCGGCGATGCCCCGCAGCCGCAACCGCTGCCTCAGCACTACGGCGTTCCCGCCGTCGCCGTAGGTCCCCATCACATCCGGCAGCACCAGCCCGATCCGAACCGCGTCAGCCATGGCGCTCCAGCGCCCGCTGCAGGTGCAGGAACGCGGTGTAGTTGGCGACCACCTCGACGTGTCCGGGAGGGCACGACGCGATAGCCGCCACGGCGTCGTGCACCAGCGTGTGGTCCACCTCGGCGTAGCCGAGGCGGACGGCGAGGTCGGTGCCGCGCTCACCGGCGGCCACCACCTGGGTGCCGCCGAAGTGCTCGAACCGAACATCCCACAGCCAGGACAAATCCTCCCCGTCGGGTACCTGTCCATTGACCGCGATCACCACCCCGGCCGCGGACTTGTCCACCATCGAAAGGGCCTCCTGCCAGCCTGCCGGGTTCTTGGCGAGCAGCAGTCGAGCGGTGTGCCGGCCAAGGCGGACCGTGCGGTACCGGCCGGCCACCTCGTCGACGCGGCCCACCGCCGCAACCGCCGTCGCCGGATCGGCGCCCATCACCACCGCAGCGGCGACCGCCTGCGCCGCGTTGCCCCGGTTCACGGTTCCGGGTAGGGCGAGAGCCATCGGGTACATCGCACCGTCGGGGCCATGGAGGTTGTCGGCATCGAACCACCACGCGGGCTCCGGGCGTGCGAAATCTGTTCCCGTGGAGCGCCAGCGCCGACCGTCTCGGACGATGACCTCACCGCTGCGCGGACAACTGACCGAATCGTTGGACCAGCCGCCGCCGGCGGCAACCCACACCACATTCGGGCAGTCATAGGCCGCCGACGTCATCAGTACGTCGTCGCAGTTCGCCACGACGACGGCGTCGGGGTGCCGGGCGAGTCCGGCGCGCAGTGTCCGCTCGATGTGGTTGATCTCACCCACCCGGTCCAGCTGATCGCGGGAAAGGTTCAGCAGCACGATCACCGCGGGGTGGAGGGCGTCGGCGACATGCGGCACGTGCATCTCGTCGACCTCGAGCGCGGCCACCGGGGCGCCGCGAGCGGTGGCCAGCGCCGCGACCAGGCCCGCGTCCATGTTGGCGCCCTCGCTGTTGGTGGCGACCGGGCCGGTGGTCGACAGGGCCGCCGCCAGCATTCGTGTGGTGGTCGACTTACCGTTGGTGCCGGTGACCAGCGCCGTCCGGCGCCCGACACCGAGTTGCCGGAGGATCGACGGATCCAGCTTCAGCGCCACCAGGCCGCCGATCATGGCGCCGGCGCCCCGGCCGGTGACCCGTGAGGCCCAGCGCGCAGCCGAACCGGCGGCGAGGGCCGCGCGGCTGCGAAAAGTCATCCTCATCGAGGAGAGAGCTTAGGCGGCGAGCCCGGGACGCCCGCGGCAAGAGTCGCCGGACCGGCTCCAGCTTTCGTTGCCGGTTGGCGGCCGCGACACGGCAGGAGCTCTGCAGGGCTGTCAGGGCACCGTGCCATCCTGAATCTCGTGAGCCACACCTGGGGCCGACCGGCCGAGGAACACAACGATGGATGGGTCGTCGTCGACGTCGAAACCTCCGGCTTCCGTCCGGGTCAGGCCCGGGTCCTCAGCGTCGCGGCGCTCGCCCTCGACGGCGCGGGAAATGTCGAGCAATCGGTGGTCAGCCTGGTCAATCCCGGTGTGGATCCCGGGCCGACGCATATTCACGGGATCACCCCCGAGATGCTCGAGGATCAGCCGGTGTTCGGCGAGATCGTCGGCGACCTCGCCGAACTCATCCACGGGCGCACGCTGGTGGCGCACAACGCCGCCTTCGACTATTCGTTCCTCACCGCTGAGGCGGAGATCGCCGGCGTCGTTCTGCCGATCGACAGTGTGATGTGCACCGTCGAACTGGCTCGCCGGCTGGAACTGGGTCTGGAGAATCTGCGTTTGGAGACCTTGGCCCGGCATTGGGACGTGCCGCAGACCCGGGCGCACGACGCCTTCGACGACGCATTGGTGCTTTCCAGGGTCCTTCGGCCCGCACTGCGTCGGGCCCGTCAGCGGGACGTCTGGCTGCCGGTGCGCCCCGTCTCCCGGCGACGCTGGCCCAACGGCACCGTCACCCACGAGGAATTGCGGCCGCTGAAGGCGCTGGCGTCGAGAATGTCCTGCCCATTCCTCAACCCGGGCCGGTACCAGTCCGGGGGCCCGCTGGTCCAGGGGATGCGGGTGGCGCTGTCAGCCGAGGTGAACCGGACGCACGAAGAACTCGTGGAGCGAATCATCCACGCCGGGCTCGCCTACACCGACGACGTCGGCCCGGAGACCTCCCTGGTGGTCTGCAATGAGCCGATACCCGAGCGCGGCAAGGGATTCCAAGCCCGCGAGTTGGGTGTGCCGACCGTGGCTGATGACCAGTTCATGCGCAGTATCGCGAAGGTGGTGGACGGCGTGGGCATCGACGAGTTCGTGCAGCCCATCGACCGGGGCCAGCAGTTCGCGCTGTTCTAGGACCCCGGTAGGGGTATCGCCGGAACTCCGGGTGTACCGAGCCGGCCGGCGAGCCAGGGCAGGGCGGTGGCGAAACCGGCTGCGGCGGAAGCATAGTCATGACCTCCTGAGTATCCGACCACGGAACAGTCGATGCCGTTCGCGCCGAACAGCGTGCACAGCTGGCCGGCCGTCTTGGCGTGTTCCTCGGATCGTGTGTCCCAGTCGGCCAGTGCCTCGGGCGGCAGCGGGATGTTGCCGGCCGGAAAGTGCGTCGTCGGAACGTCCTGCGAGACCCCGATCCATGCGGCCTTGTCCTGATACGGCCCGTGCCGCTCCACCACGGTCTTCGGATCGAACGCCGCCCATGCCTCGGCGTCGCCGCCGAAGAGTCGGGCGATTGTTTGATTCTTCGGGCCGGCGTTGGGGCCGAGTTGTCCGTCGAGGGCCACGATGGCGCTGAACATCTCAGGCTGCCTCACCAGGAACATGATTGAACACGTGCCGCCGGTGGACCAGCCCGCTATGCCCCAGCCGGCGGCATCTGCTCTGACGCCGAAGTTCGAGATCACGTAGGGCACGAACTCTTTGGTGATGTGGTCGGCGGCGTTTCCGCGGGGACCGTTCACGCACTCGGTGTCGTTCGTGAACGAGCCACTGGTGTCCGGGAACACCACGACCGGTGCGGAACCGCGGTGGCGAAGGGCGAACTCGTCGAGGATCTCCAGCCCGCGTGCGTAGAGCAGCCAGTCCGGTGGCGTGCTGAACTCCGGACCGATCACCATGACCACCGGGAGGGGTGGGGGCGGGTTCGACGTGAACCACGCCGGTGGCAGGTACACCAGTTCGTTTCGGTGTGGGAAGCCGGAGATGTCGCTCGGGGTTGTGATCGACACCACCGTGCCGCGGGCGGGTCTGATCCCCTCCTGCTGCATCGCGCGTAGTTTCGTCTGGTCGATCCACTGGGACGGCTGCTTTCCGGTTGCCCACTGCCAGGCCATCCCGACCGTCGGCAGGTAACTGAGCGAGGCATTGACCGCGGTGGCCGTCGCCAGGACGCACATCGGAACCGTCACCAGCGCCACTGTCCGCCGCCACCATGGTGAACCCGACCAGCCGAGCACCAGAACCGCGGCGGCCAATCCCGTCAGTCCGATCCAGGGCCACAGTGCCCAGGGGTAGGTCGGACCCCAACCCTGACTTTCGAGGAACCACCAGGACGCTGCGATCAGTACCGCGCCCAAGCCGAGAGCCAGCGGCAGTCGGCGCAGCCGCCAACGCCTGGTCCGCCATCCCGTCGCGGCCACCAATGCACCGATCGCGACGGCCTGGATGGTGACCGGGAGCCAGCCGCTGATCAGAGACATATCGGCGGCACCGGAGCCTCGCGTGGCCGAGACCGTGGGATCCGGTCCGGCGGGTGGCGGCGGCGGCTCGGCGGTGGAGGGCGGCACCTCGGGCTGCGGGTCCGATGCGGCGGCGAGCGGATGGTCGGCGACGAACGAGGGACAGTCGTCGGGCACCGGTCCGTCCGCGGCGCGTGCGGCCATCCATTCCAGTACCGCGGGGTCGGTCAACGTCGGCGCGGGCTGCTCGCGGATGGTGATCGCATCGCCCATGGCGCAGGCGCGGGTCAGCGCTCGTTGGGTCCAGGCTGCCGGCACCCGCGGGTCGTCATCGCCGAAGAGCACCAGCATCGGCTGTTTCGCGGGCCCTTGCGGCAGTGTCGTCTTGCGTAGATAACCGCGCAGCAGAGTCAGCGCCTGCGGAGTGGCTGGACGCAGATCGTCGGGATTGATCTCGGCGATGACTGCCTCGCGGGCGGCATCCTCGTTGGGGTTACAGCCCAACAGCAGGTTCCAGTTGTCTTTGACTCGTCCACGTCGGTAGTCGTCCAGCGAAAACTGGCCCGGATACTCCTTCGCCAGGGTCGCCAGGTACCCGACATACATGGTCACCTGACTCCCGGTGAGGGTGCCGGTGTCCGCGGCATCGGCGAGTCCGTCGAGGTCTGCGGTCGGCGAAACGCTCACCGTGCCGCGCAGAACAGGGTGCCCATAATCGTCGGAGAGTTCGTTGACGGTCCACGCACCCTGGCCACCCTGACCTGTGCCGGCGGCGAACCAGATGTCCGAGGTCTCCGGAACCGTCTTGCGGGTGGCGCGAACCGCGTCGATGAGGTTGTAACCCGCGCTCGCCGAATCCAGGAACGGGTGGTAGTCGCTCCGGTTGTCCGTGGTGTTTCCCAAACCCTGGTAATCCGGAACCGTGACGACGTAGCCCGCACGTAGGAAGGTGTCGATGGCCGCCGCATCGTTCTGAGCGGTGGCGGGGGAAACCGCGCAGTCCGGGCTGGGGGCGGCCACGGCGCGTCCATAGGCGACAACGGGGAAACCCCCCTGCGGAGCCGTGCTGCGGGGAATGTAGATCGAAGCTGACACCCGGGCGTACGCGTCAGTGACCCCGGACTTCGAGACATAGGTGACACGGCGGATGGTGGCCGACTCCGAGGGGCCCGCAGGGTCCCGAACAGTGACGTCTTCCGTGCCGATGACAGCGCCCGGCCAGTCGGACTGCGGAGCCGCGTCGGATGCCTGTTGTGCCGTCGGCCCGCCGCAACCCGCGATGAGGGCGGTTGCGGCTACAGCGAGGACGGCGGGAAGCAGGCGCATCGCCGGTTAGGTTAGCCGAGCAGCGGCCATCACGAGATTCCGCGTTCAGCCCAGCCGTGCGGCGCGGTTCACCGCCGAGACCACGGCCCGCAGCGACGCGGTGGTGATGGATGTGGCGATACCCACACCCCACACCGTCCGACCGCCCACCGAGGCTTCCACATAGGCGGCGGCGGCGGCCTCCTCACCGGCTGACATGGCGTGCTCGGAATAGTCCAGCACGCTCACGTCGATACCGACGGTGCCCAGCGCGTCGACAAACGCCGCCAGCGGTCCGTTGCCCTCACCGCGGATTTCGGTCTCCACACCGTCGACCTTGACGGTCGCCTCGATGACGTCGGTGCCGCCGTCGACCTCGGAGCCGATCACCCGCTGCTTGATCCGCTCCAACGGCCGAATCGGCGCCAGGTACTCGTCGGCGAAGGCGTCCCACATCTCCTTGCTGGAGACCTCGCCGCCCTCTCCGTCGGTGATCTTCTGGATCACCTGGCTGAACTCGATCTGCAGCCGGCGCGGCAGCACCAGGCCGTGGTCGGCCTTCATGATGTAGGCCACCCCGCCCTTGCCGGACTGCGAGTTGACCCGGATCACGGCCTCGTAGGTGCGCCCGACGTCCTTGGGGTCGATCGGCAGGTACGGCACCTGCCACAGGATGTCGTCGACGTCGGAGTCGGCCTCGTCGGCGGCGATCTTCATGGCGTCCAGGCCCTTGTTGATCGCGTCCTGGTGGCTGCCGGAGAACGCGGTGTAGACCAGGTCACCGCCGTACGGATGCCGCTCGTGCACCGGCAGTTGGTTGCAGTACTCCACGGTGCGACGAATCTCGTCGATGTTGGAGAAGTCGATCTGCGGGTCGACGCCGCGGGAGAACAGGTTCAGCCCCAGCGTCACCAGGCACACGTTGCCGGTGCGCTCGCCGTTGCCGAACAGGCAGCCCTCGATCCGGTCCGCACCGGCCTGATAGCCCAATTCGGCTGCAGCGACGGCGGTTCCGCGATCGTTGTGCGGATGCAGACTCAGAATGATCGAGTCTCGGCGAGCCAGGTTCTTGCTCATCCACTCGATCGAGTCGGCGTAGACGTTGGGCGTCGCCATCTCGACGGTCGCGGGCAGGTTGACGATCAACGGCCAGTCCGGCGTCGGCGCGATGACGTCTGAGACCGCGTCGCAGACCTCCTTGGCGTACTCCAGCTCGGTGCCGGTGTAGGACTCCGGCGAGTACTCGTAGCGCCAGCGGGTTCCCGGATGCTTGGCCGCCTCCTCCAGGCACTTGCGCGCGCCGTCGGTCGCGATCTCCTTGATCTCGTCGCGGTCGGCGCGGAACACCACCCGGCGCTGCAGGATCGAGGTCGAGTTGTAGAAGTGCACGATCACATTCGGCGCACCGTCGCAGGCCTGGAAGGTCCGCTCGATCAGTTCCGGACGGCACTGGGTCAGCACCTGGATGGTGACGTCCTCGGGCACCGCGCCCTGCTCGATGATCTCGCGGACGAAGTCGTAGTCGGTCTGGCTGGCCGACGGGAAACCGACCTCGATCTCCTTGTAACCCATCTTGACCAGCAGCTCGAACATGCGCCGCTTGCGCGCCGGGCTCATCGGGTCGATCAGGGCCTGGTTGCCGTCGCGCAGGTCGACGGCACACCACAGCGGCGCCCGGTCGATGACGGTGTCCGGCCAGGTCCGGTCGGGAAGGGTGACGCTCTCGACTTCCTGCGCGAACGGTCGGTAGCGGAACGCCGGCATCGCGGTGTTGCGCTGGGTGTTGTACGCCGGCTGGCCGTCCTGGCGCGGGCCGGCGGGGGTCTTGATGGTGCGTGCGGATACGTAGGCATCCAGCGAATCGAACGAAGGGTTATTCACGATCGGGCTCCGGGGTGTCTTGAGTGTGGACTTCAGACCGGCGCATCGCGAACTCCCGCGACGGGAGGCCAGTCTGGATCAGACCCCGTCGCGGCGTCCGAGGAGGAGCACCCGCTGCACAAGGACGTACTGTACTCCGGATGCATCACCAGGCCAAAGTCCGAGCTGCGGCCGGACGGCGTCGGACCAGGCCCGCTAGGCTGATACCACGATGAAGAGCCGATTCCGCTGGCCGCTCACCGCGTCCGTTCTGATCATCGCGGTTGCCTTCGGGGTCTGGGCCGCGTTCTTCCGCGGACCGTCGGAGAAGTGCAAACCAGTGGTCGACATCCTCAAGTTCAACCAGTCGCAGGCCGCGCTGGTGGACAAGAGTCCGCTGGACCCCAACAATCCGGTGCCCACCCAGGCTGAGGACGCCATCTATCAGCAGTGGGCCGACGGCCTGGCCGATCGGGCGCAAAAGGTGAGCGACCCGGGACTGCAGGTTCACGCGATCCAGCTGGCTCAGCTCGCCAACCAGTTCGCCGCCGAACTGCCCGGCCTGCGGGTCGCCATGCACGACCGGGCGCCGGGAGCGCCGATGCCGCCGGCGGCGATGGGGATGTTCGCGCTCAACCAGCAGATCACCGAACAGGTGCAGCAGCTGTCACAGGCCTGTTCGTCCTGACCGGTTAAGCACGATCTGCTCCAGCGGCAGCCGGTCGCGGGGCCGCCGGTCACGTTCGGCGATCTCGTCGGACACCTGCGCATAATCGGCCAGGGTGCCGACCGCGATGATCATCAGCGGCCGCAGTCCGGCGTCGAGAGCGAAGGCCTGCCGGGCGCCGTCGACGGCGAAACCGGCCATCGGATGGGCGATCAGGCCCCGAGAGACCGCCTCGATGATCAGACTGGCCATCGCGGCTCCGGCGTCGACGCCCGAGTACAGCGCGGTCCGCTCGTCCTCGCCCTCGTCGGCGCACAGCAGGATGAGCGCGCTCGCGGTCTTGGCGTAGGCGTTACCCCGCCTGAGCAGGCCGGACAGGGTGGCGAAAGTGTCGTCGTCCCGAATCCCGACGACGAACCGCACCGGCTGGCGATGGCCCCAGGTCGGGGCCCAGCGGGCGGCCTCGAGCAACGCGGTCAGCTGTGCGGTGCTCAGCACGGCGTCGGGATCGAACGCCCGGGGACTCCACCTGGCGGCGATCGGTGGGTGGATCGGCACCCGGGTGTCGGCGGTGCGCTCGGCGGGACTGTCAGCCACGGACCGGACGTTACCGCCGGTTACGCGGGGAAAAGCAGGTGCGTCCACCCCTTATCCTTATGGGCGACCTCCCGCTATCTCGAAAGGGCTGACAGTGGCGCTCGTCGTGCAGAAGTACGGCGGATCCTCGGTGGGCGACGCCGAGCGGATCCGGCGCGTCGCCGAGCGCATCGTCGAGACCAAGAAGGCCGGCAACGACGTCGTCGTGGTGGTCTCCGCGATGGGTGACACCACCGACGATCTGCTCGACCTGGCTCGTCAGGTGTGCCCGGCGCCGCCGCCGCGCGAACTCGACATGCTGCTGACCGCGGGGGAGCGGATCTCCAACGCCCTGGTCGCGATGGCCATCGAGTCACTCGGCGCGCACGCCCGCTCCTTCACCGGCTCGCAGGCCGGCGTGATCACCACCGGCACCCACGGCAACGCCAAGATCATCGACGTCACCCCGGGCCGGCTGCGCTCCGCTCTGGACGAGGGACAGATCGTGCTGGTGGCCGGGTTCCAGGGCGTCAGCCAGGACAGTAAGGACGTCACCACGCTGGGTCGCGGCGGCTCCGATACCACCGCCGTCGCGCTGGCGGCCGCGCTGAAGGCCGACGTCTGCGAGATCTACACCGACGTCGACGGCATCTTCACCGCAGACCCGCGCATCGTGCCCAACGCCCGCCGGCTGGACACCGTCAGCTTCGAGGAGATGCTCGAGATGGCGGCGGCCGGGGCGAAGGTGCTGATGCTTCGCTGCGTGGAATACGCCCGTCGTTACAACGTTCCCATTCACGTCCGGTCGTCGTACTCCGACAAGCCCGGCACCATCGTCACCGGATCGATCGAGGACATCCCCATGGAAGACGCCATCCTGACCGGAGTCGCACACGACCGCAGCGAGGCGAAGGTGACCGTCGTCGGTCTGCCGGACGTTCCGGGCTACGCCGCCAAGGTCTTTCGCGCGGTCGCCGAAGCCGACGTCAACATCGACATGGTGCTGCAGAACATCTCCAAGGTCGAGGATGGCAAGACCGACATCACCTTCACCTGTTCGCGCGATGCCGGGTCCACCGCGGTGCAGAAGCTGGCCTCGCTGCAGGACGAGATCGGTTTCACCAAGGTGCTTTACGACGATCACATCGGCAAGGTGTCGCTGGTCGGCGCGGGTATGCGCAGCCATCCCGGCGTCACCGCCACGTTCTGCGAGGCGCTGGCCCGGGTTGGGGTCAACATCGAACTGATCTCCACCTCGGAGATCCGAATCTCGGTGCTGGTCAAGGACTCTGAGTTGGACAAGGCGGTGGCGGCGCTGCACGAGGCGTTCGGCCTCGGCGGCGACGAAGAGGCCGTCGTGTACGCGGGAACGGGACGCTGATGGTCAACATCGGCGGGCAGGAGCGAAGCGACCGGGGGGTCAAGATCGGAGTGGTCGGCGCCACCGGCCAGGTCGGGCAGGTGATGCGCACGCTGCTCGAGGAGCGTGACTTCCCGGTGAGCAGTGTGCGGTTCTTCGCCTCGGCCCGCTCGGCCGGAAAGAAGTTGCCGTTCCGCGGGCAGGAGATCGAGGTCGAGGACGCCGCCACCGCTGACCCCAGTGGACTGGACATCGCGTTGTTCTCGGCGGGAGCGACGATGTCGCGGGTGCAGGCGCCGCGATTCGCTGACGCCGGTGTCGTCGTCATCGACAACTCGTCGGCCTGGCGCAAGGATCCCGATGTGCCGCTGGTGGTTTCGGAGGTCAACTTCCACCGCGACGCGGGTAATCGACCCAAAGGCATCATCGCCAACCCCAACTGCACCACCATGGCCGCCATGCCGGTGCTCAAGGTGCTGCACGACGAGGCGCAGCTGATACGGATGATCGCCTCGACGTATCAGGCGGTATCGGGCAGCGGGCTGGCCGGCGTCGAGGAGCTCGCCCTGCAGTCACGGGCGGTGATCGCGCGTGCCGAAGAGTTGGTCCACGACGGCAGCGCCGTGGACTTCCCGGCACCGGAGAAGTACGTCGCCCCGATCGCGTTCAACGTGATCCCGCTGGCGGGAGCGCTCGTCGACGATGGCTCCGGCGAAACCGACGAAGACCAGAAGCTGCGCAACGAGAGTCGCAAGATCCTCGGTATCCCGGACCTCGCGGTCAGCGGAACCTGCGTGCGGGTGCCGGTTTTCACCGGCCACTCGCTGTCGATCAATGCCGAGTTCGCTCAACCCATCTCGCCGGAGCGCGCGAGCGAGCTACTCGCCGCCGCGCCCGGTGTGACGCTGGTCGACGTACCGACGCCGCTGGCGGCCGCTGGTGTCGACGACTCGCTGGTCGGTCGGATCCGCCGCGATCCCGGCGTGCCGGACGGGCGGGGTCTAGCGTTGTTCATCTCCGGTGACAACCTGCGAAAAGGTGCGGCCCTCAACACCATTCAGATCGCCGAGTTGCTGGCCGCCGAATTGTGATTCGCGGTGCGATCGGCGTTGTCGCCGTCGCCTGCCTGACCGGGGTGCTGGCCTGCCCGGCGTCGGCCGACCCGCCGAGCCCGGCGCCCGATCCCATCCTGCCGCCTCTGGCCTTGGGCCAGGTGGTTCGGATCGGTCCTGTCGCCGGAACCGGAACGCCCACCCGCGACTACGGGATCGGCGCCACCGATCTGTGTGAGTTCATGGAGTTCCCCACCGAACTGCTCCAGATCTGCGGTGACAGCTTCGCCGGGCCCGGCGTGGGGTTCGGCGGCTGGTTCTCACCGGTGGCCCTGCATGTCGCCGGCGATTCCATCGATGATCCGGACGGGGTGCGCTACACCGGCGTGACCGGGGTGGACAAGCCACTGCTGGCCGATCCGGCCCCGGCCGGCTCGTCACAACTTCCAGCCGGCGTCGTGCAGATCAACCGCCAGAACTACCTGCTGGTGACGACCACCACGAATCTCGTGCCCGCATCGTCGCGGCTGGTGAAAGCCCAAGCCGGACAGGGCAGTTGGCGAACCGTGCCCGGCTCGGTGCGCAAGGCGGGCTATGCCGCGGGCAGGCAGACCCAGATCAGCGGCTACTACGACCCGATCCCCACCGCGGAGTCGCAGACCGGTTGGGTCTACATCGTCGCGAACAACTTCGACCGGTCCGGGCCGGTGGTGCTCTACCGGGCCACTCCGCAGTCGTTCACCGACCGCTCGAGCTGGCAGGGCTGGGCCGCCGGGCCGGCCGGCGGCTGGAACAAGCCGCCAACACCGCTGTGGCCGGATCGGGTTGGGGAGATGAACATTCGCCAGATCGACGGCAAGACCGTGCTGTCGTACTTCAATGCCAGCATCGGGAACATGGAGGTGCGGGTGGCCTACGACCCGACCGGATTGGGCACCGCACCGGCGACGACCGTGGTGCGGGCCGACGAATGGCCGGACCCGGTGGAGAGCCTGCCCGCGCCGGAGGACAACCGCCTCGCGCAGCCCTACGGCGGCTACATCTCGCCCGGGTCGACCCTCGACGAGGTGCGGGTGTTCGTCAGCCAGTGGAACACCGCCCCCCGGGACCGTGCGCCCTACCGGGTGATCCAGTTTGCGGTGAACCCGTTCAAGCCGTGGTCGGAGCCATAGGGCACCGGCCGGCCATGGGTTGAGTAGCCCGCCACTCTAGGCGGGGCATTCGGGTGGGCGCACGCTGAAGCGACCGGTGCCGCTCGGGTCGGCACCACGAGGCAAGGAGCCCATCCCCATGGTCGCAAACCGAACCGTCGTCAACGCCGGCCCGGCATCAGGGTCGGGAAGCCAGGATCGTCGCCAGAAGGAACTGACCGAACAACACCAGCGGGAAGACGCCGCGCGCCTGCGCGAGTTCACTGCGTTCGACACCTTCTCCGATCGTGAACTGTCTCGTCTCGTCCAAGTTGCACATCACCATTCGACGTCCACGCCGTGGCCGCTGATTCACGAGCGCACGCCCTCCGATGCGTGCTACATCCTGCTCAGCGGGGAGGCGGGGGTGTACGCCGGGCGGAACCTCGTCGCCACCGTTGGGCCGGGCGAGGTGATCGGCGAATCCGCGCTTCGCAGTGGGAAACTGCGTTCGGCGACCGTCACGACGACGGGGGCGGCCGAGGTGTTGCGGATCGGGCGCGATGATCTCGCTCGACTGCTCGACGAGATCCCCGCACTGCGGGCGACCATCGACGCGACCATCGCCCGCCATGTGTCCGCCGCCACCGTGGAGTCACCGAAGACAGCAGACGCCGAACGCTCCCGGGTGAGCAGTTCAGTTCCCACGGACGTGCTCAAGCGGTTCGAGCACGCCGCCCGCACCGCCGAGATGACCGTCGCGGCGGCGCTCGAGGACGCGCTGACCCAATGGACCGAGCGCAACAGCGGCGATCAGGGCTGACGATCTTCCGCCGAGCGCCGTGATCCGAGTCGCGGCGCTACCGGGCTTCTGACGTGTGTGTTAATAAGAGCCCATGCTCTCCGCCCACCGGGCCGCGCAGTGACCGACGCACTGAGCCTGATCCTGGCCGGAGTGGCCGGTGCGTTTCTGAACACCGCGGCCTCCAGTGGATCCGCCGTCATCCTGCCGATCGCCATCGCGATCGGCGTCGACCCGGTGGTCGCCAACGCCTCCAACCGGCTTCCGATCGTCGTCGGCTGCGCAACCGCCGTGTGGCGATTTCACCGCGCCGGTGAATTGCCCTGGCGCGACGCCGTCCGCTTCGCGATACCCGCGATCCTCGGCGCGATCGCCGGCGCCTTGTTGGCCTCGGTGTTCGACAACGTCCACACCACCGAACTCGTCACGTTCGCCATCGTCGCGGCCTTCATGATTCTGCTGGCCAATCCGGGCAAGTGGCTGCACGCGGACCGCGCCGACCAAACGCCGAACAAGGGCCCACTCGTGCTGTTTCTGATGGGTTGTGTGGGGGCGTGGGCCGGCCTGATCGCGATCGACTCGGGCACCTACGCCCTGGCGGTCCTGGTTCTGGTGGCGCACTTCTCGATTCGGGAAGCCAATGCGATCAAGGTGACCACGCTCGGGTTGGCGGCGCTGGTCTCGCTGCTGATCTTCTCCGGCCAGGGTCATGTCGACTGGCGGGTGGCGTCGCTCCTCGCGGTGGGCAGCATCGTGGGAGCGCTGCTCGGTGCGCGGCTCGCACTCGGACCCGATGCGGCGAAATGGGTGTTCCGGCTCCTGATCACGGCGCTGCTCATCGAAGTGATCCACCTCGCCGCGGGACTTGTTTAGGGGTACGCGTTCTGCCCGGCTTCGAGCGACTCCGAGCCGGCGAGTCGCTCAAAGCCGGGCAGAACGGTAGGGGTATCAGCCCCGGCGGCTGTCCCGCTTGGCCTGGCGCCGGGCGCCCTTGGCCAGGGTGCTCGCCTCGCGCTTCTTCCGCGCGGGTGCCTTCCGGGTCACGTCGACCCGGACGCGGGCGACACCCTTGGCCTTGCGCGCACTGCTCTTCTTGGCGGCGGCGGGCGGCGCGTCGCCGCGAGCACGGGCCAGCCGTTCCTCCTTCAGGTCTCGGGCGCTGCGCCGGGCCGCGACGCTCAGCTGCCTGCTCACCCGGGCCAGCGCGTCCTCGAAGATCTCCGCCTTCGCGCCGTTGCGTTCGTTGGCAGAGCGGGCCGCTCCCCGGGCGCCCTTGGCGCCCACCTTCGCCGCGCCCTTGCGCCGGTAGAGGGTGACGTACTTCTTGCGAGCCCGGCGCACCTTGTCGTGCAAGTCAATGAGCGCGTCCTCGTCCAGGGAGGCGATCGCGTCGGTCGCGGTCTGACGGATCAGGAGGTACTCCTTCTCCGTCAGGGAACTCAGCAGCTTCTTCATCAGCGGGTCCGATCATTAGGGGTTGGGTGAATTCATAGCCTGTCGATGGCTGCTCCCGCGCCGGATTGGCATTCACAGCGGGTTCACAGCCGGCACCTAACTGGCACTCGCACAGGCCCCGCATGATCTCGATATGACCGAAACACCCCAGCGGGCCGACGAGTCCGCCACCAGCCCCGTCGACACCCTGCCTCCGCCGGTGCACACCCGCACGGATGTGACTCCGGCGCGCCCCCCGCGGCTGTACCAGGCCGCCGCGTGGGTGGCGATCGTGGCAGGCATCGTGTTCATCGTCGGCGCGGTGTTCTTCACCGGATTCTTCATGGGCCGCCACGGCGGCGGCTTCGGCCCCGGGGGCCATCACCGGCTGAGCCAATCGCAATTCCACCTGCCGCCGCCGAGGATGATGCCGCTCAACCCCGGTCCGATGGGCCCCGGTGAGTGGCCCGGACCGGCCACCGGTCCCGGCGGCGCACTCTCCGGACCCGGCGCACCTGCGGCGCCCAGCACGGCACCCGCCCGACCCTGACGGCCGGACCGCCGAGCCCGCGCAGCCGGGCTCGGCGGCAGTGCCGTGAGGCAATGGCCGATGTGGGTACCCCTGTCTGCACCGCCGAATCTCACCGGCGAACCAGACCATGACAGGGGACACCGAGGATGACCGACAACTACGCCACCACCGACTCCGGAGCGCCGGTACCCAGCGTCGAGCACTCGCTGACCGTCGGCCCGGACGGTCCGATCCTGCTGCAGGACCACTACCTGATCGAGCAGATGGCAAACTTCAACCGGGAACGCATCCCGGAGCGTCAACCGCACGCCAAGGGTGGCGGCGCATTCGGGCACTTCGAGGTCACCAACGACGTCAGCCAGTACACCCGTGCCGCGGTGTTCCAGCCGGGCACCAGAACCGAGATGGTGGCCCGGTTCTCCACCGTGGCCGGCGAGCGCGGCAGCCCAGACACCTGGCGGGACCCGCGCGGTTTCGCGCTGAAGTTCTACACCTCCGGGGGCAACTTCGACCTGGTCGGTAACAACACGCCCGTCTTCTTCATCCGCGACCCGATGAAGTTCCAGAACTTCATCCGCAGCCAGAAGCGGCTGCAGTCGTCCAATCTCCGCGATCACCACATGCAATGGGATTTCTGGACATTGGTGCCCGAGTCGGCGCATCAGGTGGCCTGGCTGATGGGTGACCGCGGTATCCCCAAGACGTGGCGGCACATGAACGGCTACTCCAGCCACACCTACAGCTGGCTCAACTCCACCGGCGAACTGTTCTGGGTGAAGTACCACTTCAAGACCGATCAGGGGATCGAGTTCCTCACCCAGGAGCAGGGTGACGAACTCGCCGGCAGCGACGGCGACGCCCACCAGCGCGACCTCTACGAGTCGATCGAGAACCGTGACTTCCCGAGCTGGACGCTCAAGGTGCAGATCATGCCGTTCGAAGACGCAAAGACATACCGGTTCAACCCCTTTGACCTGACCAAGGTGTGGCCGCACAGCGATTACCCGCTGCACGACGTGGGCAGGATGACGTTGGACCGCAACGTCACCGACTACCACGCCGAGATCGAACAGGCGGCGTTCGAGCCGAACAACATCGTCCCGGGGACCGGGCTGAGCCCGGACAAGATGTTGCTCGCCCGCGGATTCTCCTACTCCGATGCGCATCGCCACCGACTGGGGGTGAACTACAAGCAAATTCCGGTGAACACCCCCAAGGTCGATGTCCGCAGTTACTCCAAGGACGGCGCGATGCGCATCCGCAACGTCTCCGACCCGGTGTATGCACCCAACTCCATGGGTGGCCCACAGGCCGATCCGCTGCGCGCCGCCGAGGTGCAGTGGAGTTCCGACGGCGACATGGTGCGGACCGCCTACGCACTGCGCCCCGAGGACGACGATTGGGGCCAGGCCGGCACGCTGGTGCGCGAGGTGCTCGATGATGCGGCGCGCGATCGCTTGGCGCACAACGTGATCGGGCATGTATCGAAAGGTGTCAGGGAACCGGTGCTGTCCCGGGTCTTCGAATACTGGCGTGCCATCGACGCCGACCTGGGCAAGAAGATCGAGGAAGGGGTGCGGGCCGAGCTCGACGGCAACGGCGGCTGACACCTGTTGCTCTGCGCGTGCCGACTGGCATGATCGGTGCCATGAGTATTGACGTCGTCTACACCGCAGAGTCAACGGCGACCGGCGGGGGCCGCGACGGTCACGTGAAGTCCTCCGACAACCGCATCGATCTCGACACCCGGCCGCCGAAGCCGATGGGAGGCAGCGGCGAGGGAACCAACCCCGAGCAGCTGTTCTCGGCCGGCTACGCGGCCTGCTTCCTGAGCGCGCTGCAGGTGGTCGCCCGCAGCGAGAAGGTGGCACTGGACGGCGCGACCGGCATCACCGCTCAGGTGGGTTTCGGCAAGGACACCGACGGTGGGTTCGGCATCAACGCCCATCTGATCGGCTACCTCCCCGGTCTGGAGCAGAACCAGGCCGAGGACCTGATGCACAAGGCCCACCAGGTCTGCCCCTATTCGAAGGCGAGCCGCGGCAACATCGACGTGACGCTGGCGGCGAAGGTCTGAGGATGGCGAGGCTTGTCGGCGTTGCTGCCGCGTTGATGGCGGGTGTCGCGCTGGCCGTCCCGGCTTCGGCGCGACCGTCCGACCCGGGTGTGGTGTCCTACGCGGTGCTCGGCAAGGGATCGGTCGGCAACATCGTCGGTGCACCGATGACCTGGGAGTCGGTGTTCACCGAACCGTTCCAGGGGTTCTGGGTGGAGTTGCCGGCCTGCAACAACTGGGCCGACATCGGACTGCCCGAGGTCTACAACGACCCGGATCTGGCCTCGTTCAACGGGGCGGTCACGCAGACGTCGGCCACCGACAAGGGCCACCTGGTCAAGCAGGCGGTCGGGGTGTTCGCCACCAACGACGCCGCCGCCCGCGCGTTCCACCGCGTCACCGATCGCACGGTCGGCTGCTCGGGACAGACCACCGCCATGCATCTGGAGGACGGCACCGTCGAGGTGTGGTCATTCGGCGGCGCGGAACTCGCCGCCACCGATGCGGTGTGGGTCAAGCAGGAAGGCGGAACAGACCGGCGCTGTTTCACCCAGACCCGGTTGCGGGAAAACGTGCTGTTGCAGGCCAAGGTCTGCCAGTCCGGCAACGGGGGGCCGGCCGTCAACGTGCTCGCGGGAGCCATGCAGAACACCCTCGGTCAATGAGGAGATCGCGGGTACCCGGATAAGAGTTTTGTCCAGCAGGGAGGGCTTGTCGGTGCCGTCTGGAAGATTGGTGTCATGACGTCCGTCGTCACGTCCCAACCCGATCCGGCGCGGTGCGGGTCCCGGGATGACGACCGCGCGCTCAGCAATTCCACCGTGGCCGGGCTGCGGATCGCCGAGGCCTGCCTGACCGACGGGCCGCTGGGCCAGGTCGGGCTCGAGCTCGAGGCGCATTGTTTCGACCTCGCCGATCCGGGCCGCAGGCCGGAATGGGCGGAGCTGCGCGCGGTGATCGCCGACGTGCCGGAGCTGCCCGGCGGCAGCGCCATCACCGTCGAACCGGGCGGGGCCGTCGAGCTGTCCGCGCCGCCGGCCGCCGACCCGGTAGCCGCGATCGCCGCCCTGGCGGCCGATCGGGAGACCCTGCGCGCGGTGTTCGCCGCGGCCGGATTCGGGCTCGCGCTGCTCGGCACCGATCCCTTGCGGCCGGCGCGGCGCGTGCACCCCGGTGGCCGCTACGCCGCCATGGAGCAGTACTTCATCGCGACCCGGACCGCCGGCGCCGGTGCGGCCATGATGACGTCGACGGCCTCGGTGCAGGTGAACCTGGACGCCGGACCGCGCGCCGGCTGGACCGAACGGGTCCGCCTGGCGCACGCGCTGGGCCCGACCATGATCGCCATCGCAGCCAACTCGCCGATGCTGGCCGGCAGGTTCACCGGCTGGGTCTCCACCCGCCAGCGGGTATGGGGCCAACTCGACTCCGCGCGCTGCGGGCCGATTCTGGGCGCCAGCGTCGATCCGGCCACCGACTGGGCGCGATATGCGCTCAAGGCGCCAGTGATGCTGGTCCACACTCCCGACGGCGCCGAACCCCTCACCGAACCCGTCCCGTTCGCCGACTGGGCCGACGGACTGGCGCTCCTGGGCGGGCGCCGCCCGACCGCCGCCGACCTCGACTACCACCTGACCACGCTCTTCCCGCCGGTGCGGCCCCGCGGGTTCCTGGAGATCCGCTACCTGGACAGCCTGCCGGACTCGCTGTGGCCGGCCGTGGTCTTCCTGCTGGCCACCCTGCTGGACGATCCGTCGGCCGCGGCGGTCGCCGCCGAGGCCGTCGAGCCCGTCGCCACGGCGTGGAACGTCGCGGCCCGGGTGGGGCTGGCGGACAAGCGACTGCACGCGGCGGCCACCCGATGCGTGGATGCGGTCGCGGACAAGGCCCCCGCGGAATTAACCGGCTCGATGCAGCAGTTGGTGCAGAACGTGGAACGCGGCCGCTGCGCGGGGGACGACTTCTCCGATCAGGTGATCCGAAACGGCATCGCATCGGCCGTGCTGGCCACCGGGGAGTCCGGGTGAGCGAACGCGAGGCGTTGGCGCACAGTCTGGAGCGGGCCCGTGAGCGCACCCTCGCGCTCACCGACTTCGACGATGCCGAACTGCGCCGGCAGTACAACCCGTTGATGAGCCCGCTGGTCTGGGACCTGACCCACATCGGCCAGCAGGAGGAGCTGTGGCTGCTGCGGGACGGCAACCCGGACCGGCCCGGGATGCTGCCGGCGAACATCGAAGGCCTCTACGACGCCTTCGTCCACAGCCGGGCCAGCCGGGTCGACCTTCCGTTGCTGTCCCCGGCGGAGTCCCGCGCCTACTGCCGCACCGTGCGCACGGCGGCCCTCGACGTGCTCGATGGGCTGCCTGAACGTGACCCCGAACGTGACGGAGCCGAGATCGCGTTCCGGTTCGGGTTGGTGATCAGCCACGAGAACCAGCACGACGAAACGATGTTGCAGGCGATCAACCTGCGCAGCGGCGCGCCGCTGCTACAGCCGCGGGTGACGCTGCCCGCCGGGCGACCCGGCCTGGCGGGCACCTCGGTGCCGGTCCCTGCAGGCCCGTTCGTGCTCGGCGTCGGCCCCGACACCGAGCCGCTGTCGCTGGACAACGAGCGACCCGCCCACGTGGTCGATGTCCCGGCGTTCCGCATCGGCACCGTGCCGGTCACCAACACCGAATGGAAGCAGTTCATCGCCGACGGCGGCTATCGGCAGTCGCGGTGGTGGTCCGCGCGGGGCTGGGAGCACTGCGTGCAGGCCGGCCTGGTCGCCCCGCAGTTCTGGAACCCCGACGGCAGCCGGACCAGGTTCGGCCACACCGAGGACATCCCGGACGACGAGCCCGTGCAACACATCACGTACTTCGAGGCCGAGGCGTACGCCGCCTGGGCGGGCGCCCGGCTGCCCACCGAGATCGAATGGGAGAAGGCCTGCGCCTGGGATCCGGATACCGGCGCGCGCCGCCGATACCCGTGGGGCGCGGAATCCCCGACGGCGCGGCATGCCAATCTCGGCGGGGATGGTCTTCGGCCCGCCCCGGTGGGCGCCTACCCCGCGGGGGAGTCGGCCTACGGGGCCGAGCAGATGCTCGGCGACGTGTGGGAGTGGACCAGTTCGCCGCTGACACCGTGGCCGGGATTCACCCCGATGATCTACCGGCAGTACACCGAGCCGTTCTTCGAAGGCAATGGGGCTGGCGACTACAAGGTGCTGCGCGGCGGCTCGTGGGCGGTCGGCGCGGACATCCTGCGTCCCAGCTTCCGCAACTGGGACCACCCGATCCGGCGCCAGATCTTCTCCGGTGTGCGCCTGGCCTGGGACGCCTGATGTGCCGCCATCTGGGCTGGCTGGGCGAGCCGGTGTCGATCGCCTCGCTGGTGCTCGACCCGCCGTGCGGGCTGCTGATGCAGTCCTATGCGCCGCGCAGGCAGAAGCACGGTCTGCTCAACGCCGACGGCTGGGGGGTGGGCTTCTTCGACGAGCAGCAGCCGCGGCGCTGGCGCAGCGCGGCCCCGCTGTGGGGCGACGCCTCGTTCGCCTCGGTGGCGCCGGCGCTGCGCAGCGACTGCGTGGTGGCCGCGGTGCGCTCGGCGACGGTCGGCATGCCGATCGATGCCACCGCGTCGGCCCCGTTCAGCGACGGTCGCTGGCTGCTGTCGCACAACGGCATCGTCGACCGCGCCGTGCTGCCGCCGTCGCGCACCGCGGAGTCGACCGTCGACAGCGCCCTGCTGGCGGCGCTGATCTTCGACCGCGGTCTCGACGCGCTGGGCGACACCGTCACCGAGATCGGCGCGGCCGATCCCGGTGCACGGCTGAACATCCTGGCGGCCGACGGTTCCCGGCTGCTCGCGACGACCTGGGGGGACACCCTGTCGGTGCTGCGCCGAGACGACGGGGTGGTACTGGCCAGTGAACCCTACGACGACCATCCCGGTTGGCAGGACGTCCCGGACCGCCATCTGGTGGACGTGTACGGCGGCCAGGTCAGCATCACCGCGCTGAAAGGATCGTGATGGGCTTCACCCTGTCGAACTACCTCGCTGCCGACTCCGCCGCCCGGGCGCTGCGTGACGACGTCAGCCTCGGATTGCGACAGACCCCGAAATCGTTGCCGCCCAAGTGGTTCTACGACTCGGTGGGAAGTGAGCTTTTCGACCGGATCACCCGGCTGCCGGAGTACTACCCGACGCGGACCGAGGCGCAGATCCTGCGGACCGAGTCGACGGCCATCGCCGCGGCCAGCGCCGCGGACACCCTCGTCGAGTTGGGCAGTGGCACCTCGGAGAAGACCCGGCTGCTGCTGACGGCGATGCACGAGGGCGGATCGTTGTCGCGGTTCGTCCCGTTCGACGTCGATGCCGGGGTGCTGGAGTCCGCGGGCCTCGCATTGCAGAAGGAGTACCCCAGCCTCCAGATCGACGCCGTCTGCGGTGATTTCGAGGAGCATCTCGCCAAGGTTCCAGCCGGCGGCCGGCGGCTGTTCGCGTTTCTCGGCTCCACGATCGGCAACCTCACCCCCGAACCGCGCGGCCGGTTCCTCGCCGCGCTTCGGCAGTATCCGAACGCGACACTGTACCGCAATACGGCGCTCGAGGAACTGCTCACCTCAGATGGCGCCGTCGTCGGCGCGGTGGTCCGGCGTGACGGTGA
>CAZHUU010000034.1:0-7727 GCA_964535335.1 uncultured Mycobacterium sp. | reverse complement strand
CCTGGAGCCCGGCGACAGCCTGCTGCTGGGCACCGACCTGGTCAAGGACACCGAGCGGCTGGTACGTGCCTACGACGACAGCGCGGGGGTGACGGCACTGTTCAACCGCAATGTGCTGGCGGTGGTCAACCGGGAACTCGACGCCGACTTCGATGTCGACGCCTTCGAGCACGTCGCCCGCTGGAACGCCGACGAGGAGCGCATCGAGATGTGGCTGCGTGCCGCCGCCGCGCAGCACGTCACGATCCGTGCCGTGAATCTCGCGGTCGACTTCGCCGCGGGCGAGGAGATGCTCACCGAGGTCTCCTGCAAGTTCCGGCCCGAGGCCGTCGCCCGCGAACTGACGGCGGCCGGCCTGCGGCCCACCCACTGGTGGACCGACCCGGACGGCGATTTCGGCCTGTCGCTGGCGGTCAAGTGAGCCTCGCGCAGCGCTGGCGCGAGGCTCGGCTTGCGGTCGCCGGTCTGCACCTCGACAGCGCCGCCTGCGCACGGCAGAGCCTGGCGGCCATCGACGCGGCGGCCCGGCATGCCCGCCACGAGTCGGAGGTCGGCGGTTATGTGGCGGCCGAGGCCGCTGCGCCGGTGCTCGACGCGGGCCGCGCGGCGGTGGCGGCGCTGACCGGAACATCGCCGGGGGACGTCGTGTTCACCACCGGGTCCGGCAACGCCCTGGGCCTGTTGCTGGGGGTCTGGCCGTTGGCGACCACGGTGGCCTGTCTGCCCGGCGAGTACGGGCCCAACCTGGCCCAGTTCGCCGCCCGCGGTTTCACCGTCCGCCCGCTGCCGGCCGACGACCTGGGCCGGCTGGATGTCGATGCCGCGGCCGCGGCGCTGGCCGCCGACCCGCCGGGGATGGTGCACCTGACCGCGGTCGGCAGCCATCGTGGTGTGGCGCAACCGGTTTCGGCCGTCGCGGCGATGTGCCGCGATCTCGGTGTGCCGCTGGTGATCGACGCCGCCCAGGCGCTGGGCCAGATCGACTGTGTGCTCGACGCCGATGCGATCTACTTCTCGTCCCGTAAATGGCTGGCCGGACCGCGCGGGGTCGGTGTGCTGGCCGTCCGCCCGGCGCTG
The DNA here is from genome assembly GCA_964535335.1 of uncultured Mycobacterium sp. GTDB lineage: Bacteria > Actinomycetota > Actinomycetes > Mycobacteriales > Mycobacteriaceae > Mycobacterium. The sequence continues at coordinate 6,650 of CAZHUU010000034.1, read as the reverse complement.
GCCGATCTGCTGACCTCCCCGCCGTGGGCCGAGTCGTTGTCGGCGCTGGCCTGTCTGGAACTCGGTGAGGCGAACATCGCTGCGCGGGTGGGTTTTTCGATTGCGGTGGGCGAGTACCTTGCGGCCGGGTCGCTGCCGGTGCGACAGCGACTCGGCGAACTCGGGCGAACCAGTAGGGCGGTGCTGGCCGACGTGCCGGGCTGGCGGGTGGTCGAACCGCTCGACGAGCCGACTGCCATCACCACGCTGGTGCCCACCGGCGGGGCAGATCCGGCGACCGTCCGCGCCCGGCTGATCGCCGAGCATCGCATCGTCACCACCGCCGCGGGAGTGGAACGCGCCCCGTGGGAGATGCGCACCCCGGTGCTGCGGGTCGCGCCGCACGTCGACAACTCGACCGAGGACCTCGAGGCGTTCGCCGTTGCGTTGACCACCGTGACGCGGTCCTGAAGCGCGATCAGCCGAGAAAGTCCGCCAGGGCGGCACGCACCGACGCCGCGCGGCCCCGGTCACTCAACTCGATCAGCGCCGCCTCCGCGGTCATGGCGACCCATAATTGCGCGCTCTCCAGCGGGTGCGCGCGCCCGAGCGCGCGGAAATCCGCTGCGCACGTGGCGGCGAAGTCGCCGTTGCGGCGGGTGATCTCATCGGCGACGGCCGGCTCGGCCCGCGCCTCCAGCAGCAGTGCGCGGATTCCCCGCTGTGCCAGGCAGGTGTCGAGGTACACCCCCGCGCCGGTGATGAGCCGGTCCCGGCCGGGAGCCAGCCCGCCGACGGCGGTGTCGATGCTTGCGGCGATCCGGTCATGGAACTCGCGGTGCAGTGCGAGCAGGTAGCTGCTGCGATCACCGAAGTGGTGGAAGAAGCTGCCCTTCGACACGCCCGCCTCGTCGACCAGCAGGTTGACGCTCAGACCGGTCAGGCCGGTTCGCTCGGCCAGTCGCAGGCCCGAGTCGATCAACTTCGCCCGGGTTTCGGCGGCGGCGGCCTTGCGGCCAACCGGCTGTTGTGGAGTCACAGCGACCAGGCTAGCATGTTGACCGACCGGTCGGTCAACTAAGGAGGCACCATGTCGACAGCGCAGACCCGGGTGGGCCCGGTGTCCTACTCGGATTCCGGCGGGGACGGCCCGGTGGTGGTCGCCCTGCATGCCGTCCTGCACGATCGGCGCGACTTCGATCCGATCGGGCCGAGCCTTCGCCGGCAGTACCGTGTCGTGGCCGTCGACTGGCCGGGACACGGGGAATCACCCGCACCGCGGGACCCGTTCGTCGCCGCGGCCGAGCTGTACGCCGACGTTCTCGAGGACGTGTCGGCGGCGCTCGACCTGCCGCCGGCGGTGTATCTCGGCAACTCGGTCGGCGGGTACTGTGCCGCGCGACTGGCGCTCACCCACCCGAACCGGGTCGCGGGGCTGGTGTTGGTCGACACCGGCGGCTTCCTCGGCAGTCCACTCACCAACGCCTACTGCCGACTGCTCGGAGTGCCCGCGGTGTTGCGACATGTGCTGCCCCGATTCGTGCGCAGCTACCTGCATGCCCAGAGCGGCGCCGATGATGCTGTACTGCAACGGGTTTCCGAGCGCGCGGTGAGCGAACAGGGCGTTGCGCTGGCCGCCGCCCTGTGGCGCAGCTTCGCCGCGCCGGCGGCCAGCCTGCGTGCCGAGGCACACCGGATCACGGCGCCGACGATGCTGGTGTGGGGATCGAAGGACACCGCGATCCCGGTCCGGTTCGGCCGGGCCGCCCACGCCGCGATCCCGGGATCGCGTCTGGAGGTGCTACCGACCGGCCATCTGCCGTTCTCGTCGCAGCCCGAGGAGTTCCTGGAGGTCGTCGAACCGTTCCTCGCCGAGGTGCTTCAGCCGGCGTCGTGACGCACGGTCCGGGCATGCTGGGGGCAGTAGCTGCCGCGCGGAGTCGGTAGCCAGCCGTAGTCGACAAGGATCTCCTCGACCGCATGGACGGCGATCGTCTCGCGCCCGTCGACCATCAGGACGGCGACGTCGATCGTCTCGGTGCAGGACAAGCACACGATGTGGCGATCGCTGATGTCGCTCACCTGGGCCCCCGGGCTGAATCGTTCCGTTGCGGTTCGGGGGATCTTAAGTCGGTATTTGCGATCGCGCATACCGAGTGTGCGACTTCCCGTCAGTCGGCCTTGTGCGCGCTCAGCAGGTAGGCGGGCATCTTGACCCGACCCTTCTCGTCGAGGTCGAACGGCATGACGTCGACCGGCATGTCCGGAATCTCCGGGCGGTGGGAGTGGATCGTCGCCGGCCGGATCTCGTCGATCTCGAAGTACTTCGACACCGCGGAACGCAGCTCGCCCTCGTCGACCTCGTTGGGCTTGGTCTCCAGCTCCGCCGGGAACGCGCCCTTGGCGAACACCAGTGCGTAGTAGCGCGCGCCGGGGGCGGCGGCCCGGTGAATCGAGCGCAGGTACCCGTCGCGGCCCTCCACCGGCAGCGAATGGAACAGGGTGCTGTCGATGATGGTGGCGAACCGGCCGTCGTAACCGGTGAACGCGGTGATGTCGTCGCAGACGAACGTCGCGGTACTCAACCCGCGCTCCTGTGCGGCCGCGGTGGCGGCGGCGATCGCGCTGGGGGCCACATCGATGCCGACAACGGTGTGCCCCTCGGCCGCCAACGCCAGCGACAATTCGGCGTGCCCGCACCCGGCGTCGAGCACCTCGCTGCGCACCGCGCCGCCGGCGATCAGCGCCGCGAGCTCGGGCTGCGGTTCACCGATGTTCCACGGCGGCGCCCCCGGGAACACCTCCTGGGTGTAGGCGCCCTCCCAATTCATCACCTCGGAGTCCATGGCATCAGAGTCCATGGGCTCCAACGTACTCCGCGCGATGACGCCGCTCAGGAGCCCGACCGCGCTAGCTACGGCTAGGCCGGGATCGGCCAGGTGTGCACCGGCTCGTTGCTGTGCATCAGGTTGCAGTAGTGGCGCAGCATCCCGGTCAGGGCCTGCGGGCGGGGCAGGCCCTGCTCCTGCAGGGCCCGCACCGTCGCCACCTGCCAGGCCGACCCGTTGCGGCCGGACTTGGCCCGGCCCTCGATGACGCCCAGGTAGCGATCGCGAACCTCGGCGGCCACCCCCCAGCGGCGCAGCCCCTCGTCGGCCATCGGCAGCAGTGTGCGCAGCACCAGCTCGTCCGGCGTCACCTCGCCCAGTCCCGGCCAGTACAGCCGTCCGCCCATCCCGTTGCGGGCGGCCTCGAGGAAATTGTCATGCGCCGCAGTGAAACTCATCTTCGTCCACAGCGGCCGCTCGTCCTCGGCCAGGGTGCGCAGCGTGCCGTAGTAGAACGCCGAGTTGGCCATCATGTCGACCACCGTCGGTCCGGCAGGCAACACCCGGTTCTCCACCCGCAGGTGAGGACGGCCGTTGACGACGTCGTAGACCGGCCGGTTCCACCGATACACCGTGCCGTTGTGCAACCGCAGTTCCGGCAGCCGGGGGGTGCGTCCGGCCGCCAACTCGGCCACCGGATCCTCCTCGGAGAGTTCCGGCAGCAGCGACGGGAAGTACCGCACGTTCTCCTCGAACAGGTCGAAGATCGAGGTGATCCACCGCTCGCCGAACCACACCCGCGGGCGCACGCCCTGCGCCTTGAGTTCGTCGGGGCGGGTGTCGGTGGCCTGGGTGAACAACTCGATGCGGGTCTCGGCCCACAGTTCGTGGCCGAAGAAGTACGGCGAATTGGCGCCGAGCGCCAACTGCGGACCGGCCAGCACCTGCGCGGCATTCCAGTTGTTGGCGAAGTCCGACGGCGACACCTGCAGATGCAATTGCATACTGGTGCAGGCGGATTCGGGTGCGATCGATTCGGCGTGCAGACTCAGTCGCTCCGGGCCGGTGATGTCGATCAGGATGTCCTCGCCGCGCGCGGTGAAGATCGAGTCGTTGAGCGCCTGATAGCGCATGTTCGGGCTCATCCAGGCACCGGTGAGGTGCTGGGGCATCAGGGTGGGCAGGATCCCGATCATCACGATGTGAGCCCCGTCGGTGTTGGCCTTGGTCTCGGCCGCGTTCAGGCTGGCCCGAACCTCGCCCTCCAGGTCCAGCGCCGCGCGGCCGGGCAGCGGGCGGGGCGGGACGTTGAATTCGATGTTGTAGGCACCCAATTCGGTCTGGTACGCCGGATCGGCGATGGCGGCCAGTACCTCCTGGTTGGTCATCGCCGGCTGGTAGTCGGCGTCGACCAGGTTGCACTCGATCTCCATGCCGGTCATCGGGCGGTCGAACTCGAAACTCGACTGTGCCAGCATGGTTTCGAACACGTCGAGGCACAGCTGCACCTTGCGCCGGTACTCCTGCCGGTGCTCCCGGTTGTAGCTGGCGTGTCTGACCTCTTCGCCCACTCCGACGATGCAACAGGTTCGGTGATCGGCGCGCAAGGAAATCGCGGAGATCACCGCAGGCGGCGGGCCACCACCGTCTGGCGTCCCGACACCAGGAACTGCGCTAGCAGCGGGTCGGAGGTCAATTCCAGTTCGATCGCCGGATCGGCGTGCGCGGCCAGGGCGCGCAGCGCCGAGGGACTGTAGGCCCGCATCGAGCTGATCAGCCCGTCGTGGGCGAACGGCCACACCAGCGCGGGCGTGATCAGGCTGAGCACCTTGGCCAGGTGCACCGGCGAGGGTGGGCGGGGCAGGTCGACGATGACCAGGGTGTCGGCCACCCGGGTGCCTTCGGCGAACACCCGCGCCGCCGGCTCGGGCGGCAGGTGATGAAACGACAGCGCGAACACGACCAGGTCGTAGAAGCGGTCAGAGGCGTCGATCGCCGTCGCGTCGATGGTCCGCACCACCGCCCGCGGGTTGCTGCCCAGATCGGAGGCTGCGAGCGCCGCCACCGAGGTGGGATCCACGTCGGACACGGTCACCGAGGCGGTGGGGTGTTGTTCCAGGATGGTGCGAGACAGCCCGCCGTGGGCGGCGCCGAGTTCGAGGATCTTGGGGTCGGGGATGTCGGCGACCTCGGCCAGCACCAGTTCGGCGATGCGGTCGTTGTCCCTGAACAGCGTCCCCATCCGGGCCAGCGAGCGCACCACGCCGCGCTTGACCTTCTCGTCGACGTCGTCGCGGTCCAGGTACTCGGGCCTGCTGGTCTGCAGCAGCCGGTCCAGGCAGGAGGCGTCCTGGCCGCCGCGGGGCATGTCGGCGATGTCGGCCACGTGTGGTGCCACGTAGGCCATCATGGACGATTGACCGCCACCTTTCTAGGAGCACCGTTGGCCGACTTCGTCGCATCGATTGACCAGGGCACCACCAGCACCCGTTGCATGATCTTCGACCACAACGGTCTGGAGGTCGGGCGCCACCAACTCGAACACGAGCAGATCCTGCCCAAGGCGGGCTGGGTGGAGCACAACCCGGTGGAGATCTGGGAGCGCACCCAGACCGTCGTGCAGTCGGCGCTGAACACCACCAAGCTCGGCGCCGGTGACCTCGCCGCGCTGGGCATCACGAACCAGCGCGAGACCACGCTGGTGTGGAACCGCAAGACCGGCAGGCCCTACTACAACGCGATCGTCTGGCAGGACACCCGCACCGACCGCATCGCCGCCGCGCTGGATAAGGACGGCCGGGGTGACGTGATCCGGCACAAGGCGGGTCTGCCGCCGGCGACCTACTTCTCCGGCGGCAAGCTGCAGTGGATCCTGGAGAACGTCGACGGGGTGCGCGCCGATGCCGAACGCGGTGACGCGTTGTTCGGGACCCCCGACACCTGGGTGCTGTGGAACCTCACCGGCGGTGCGCTGGGCGGTGTCCACGTCACCGATGTCACCAATGCCAGCCGGACCATGCTGATGAACCTCGAGACGCTGGACTGGGACGAGGAGCTGTTGTCGTTCTTCGGGATTCCACGCGCGATGCTGCCCGACATCCGCCCGTCGTCCTCACCCGAGCCCTACGGCATGACGCATCCGGACGGCCCGACCGGCGGGCAGATCCCGGTGACGGCAAGCCTGGGTGACCAGCAGGCCGCGATGGTCGGGCAGGTGTGCCTGGCGCCCGGTGAGGCCAAGAACACCTACGGCACCGGCAACTTCCTGCTGCTGAACACCGGGGAGAAGATCGTCCGCAGCGCCAACGGGTTGTTGACCACGGTGTGCTACCAGTTCGGGAACGCCAAACCCGTTTACGCCCTTGAGGGTTCGATCGCGGTGACCGGGTCGGCGGTGCAGTGGCTGCGCGATCAGCTCGGCATCATCAGCGGTGCCGCGCAGAGCGAGACGCTGGCCGCGGAGGTCGAGGACAACGGCGGCGTGTACTTCGTGCCCGCGTTCTCCGGGCTGTTCGCGCCGTACTGGCGCTCTGATGCCCGCGGGGCGATCGTCGGCCTCTCGCGCTTCAACTCCAATGCCCACGTGGCCCGCGCGACGTTGGAGGCGATCTGCTATCAGAGTCGCGACGTAGTCGACGCGATGGAGGCCGACTCCGGTGTGCACCTCGGCGTGCTCAAGGTCGACGGCGGTGTGACGCTCAATGAGTTGTGCATGCAGATCCAGGCCGACGTGCTCGGGGTGGACGTGGTGCGCCCCGTGGTGGCCGAGACGACGGCACTCGGCGCGGCGTACGCGGCGGGCCTGGCAACCGGCTTCTGGGCGGATCCCGATGACCTGCGGGC
>CAZHUU010000033.1:0-37276 GCA_964535335.1 uncultured Mycobacterium sp. | reverse complement strand
TTCGTCAACCTGCAGGTCTCGCACGACCCCGGTCAGCTGTGGGTGCTGGTGTTCGCACTGACCATGATGGCCGGGCTGCTGGTGTCCCTGATCGTGCGCCGGCGGCGGGTATGGGCGAGGATCGGGGCCGGCGGGCAGGAGCGAAGCGACTCGGGGATAGGAACAGCCTCCACGCCCGGTACCGTGAAGGTCGACCTGGGCGGGCTGGCCCGGACCGACAACTCGGGCTGGGGCAGCGAGTTCGAGAAGCTCACCGAGCGGTTGTTGACGGATCTGCCCGCCGAGGCGCCGTCGAAAGAGAAGGTCTAGAGACAGTGAACACCGAGCGAGAAGCGAAGGCGGATCGCGGATGAACACCGAGCGAGAAGCGAAGGCGGATCGCGGATGAACACCGAGCACATCGACATCGGGCTGGCCCGGTACTCCGACTGGGCGTTCACGTCGTCGGTCATCGTCCTGGTCGCGGCGCTGCTGCTGCTGGCGGTCGAGCTGGCCTCGAGCCGGGGCCGCAAGGTCGAGGCGCGCGAACTGGTGACGACGGCCGGCGTGAGTGCCGACAGCGACCGGCCCGGCGTCGTCATCGACGAGCCCACCCGATCGCTGGACGAGCGGGTCGGCAAGGCCGGCCTGGCCCTGGTGTACCTCGGCATCGCCTTGCTGTTCGCCTGCATCGTGTTGCGCGGCCTCGCCACCACGCGGGTGCCCTGGGGCAACATGTACGAGTTCATCAACCTGACCTCGTTCTGCGGCCTGATCGCCGCGGCGATCGTGCTGCGCAAACCGCAGTACCGCGCGCTGTGGGTGTTCGTCCTGGTTCCGGTGCTGATCCTGCTGGCGGTCTCCGGCAAGTGGCTGTACACCAACGCCGCGCCAGTGATGCCCGCGCTGCAGTCCTACTGGCTGCCGATCCACGTGTCGGTGGTGAGCCTGGGCTCCGGGGTGTTCCTGGTCGCCGGCGTGGCCAGCATCCTGTTCCTGCTGAAGATGTCGAAGTACGGACAGCCGGACGCACAGGGTGCGCTGGCTCGCGTCGTCGCGAAACTGCCGGACGCGCAGACCCTGGACCGGATCGCCTACCGCACAACGATTTTCGGCTTCCCGATTTTCGGGTTCGGCGTGATCTTCGGCGCGATCTGGGCCGAGGAGGCGTGGGGCCGGTACTGGGGCTGGGATCCCAAGGAGACGGTCTCGTTCATCGCCTGGGTGGTCTACGCCGCGTATCTGCATGCGCGCTCGACCGCCGGCTGGCGGGACAAGAAGGCGGCCTGGATCAACGTCGTCGGCTTCGTCGCCATGGTCTTCAACCTGTTCTTCATCAACCTGGTCACCGTCGGTCTGCACTCCTACGCCGGAGTCAGCTGAAGCCGTTCGGTAGGGTTGTGGCGGCGCCACGAACATCACTCGACCCAATACCTCAGGGGGAAGTGCACGTGTCCGATCCGCAGCACAGTCACGAACTGACCGATCCCACAACGGTTTTCCGCACCGAACACCGTTTCACCGATCCGGCGCTGGCCACACCCGGCCCGCAGCCGGACTGGTTTGCACCCACGCCACCCACCGGCATTCCGCTGGACCCGATTCCGGCCGGGGTGTACCAGCAGCGGCACGCCCAGGCGGCTCAGGCGCTCGCGCAGGTCATCGCCCCGACGGTGCGGCCCACCGTCCCGCCGACGCCGTACCCCGACCTGGCGACTGGCGCGTTGCTCAAGCCGGCCCGACCGGCGCCGACGGCCGGCTGGCGCAAATGGCTGTACCTGTTGTCGGGCAAGCTGATCAACGTCGGCGACGGCCCGCACGAGACCCGCTACAACTCGCTGATCGCCCAGGCGAACCGGCCGCTGTCCGGGTGCTACAAGATCGCCCTGCTGTCGCTGAAGGGCGGCGTGGGCAAGACCACGATGACCGCGGCGCTGGGCGGCACCTTCGCCTCCATCCGCGGCGACCGGGTGATCGCGGTGGACGCCAATCCGGATCGCGGCACCCTGAGCCAGAAGGTCCCACTGGAGACGCCGTCGACGGTGCGGCACCTGCTACGCGACGCCGAGGGTATCGAGCGCTACAGCGACATCCGGCGGTACACCTCGCAGGGCCCCAGCCGGCTGGAAGTACTTGCTTCGGAAAGCGATCCCGCCGTCTCGGAGGCGTTCAGCGCCGAGGACTACACCCGCGCCCTGGCGGTGCTGGAGCGGTTCTACAGCCTGGTGCTCACCGACTGCGGCACCGGCCTGCTGCACTCGGCCATGTCGGCCGTGCTGTCCAAGGCGGACTCCCTGATCGTGGTGAGCTCAGGGTCGGTGGACGGCGCCCGCAGCGCCTCGGCCACGCTGGACTGGCTTGACGCGCACGGGCACGAGGATCAGGTGCGCAACTCGGTGTGCGTGATCAACGCCGTGCGGCCCCGGTCGGGCAAGGTCGACATGCAGAAGGTCGTCGACCACTTCTCCCGCCGTTGCCGTGCGGTGCTGGTGGTGCCGTTCGATCCGCACCTGGAGGAGGGGGCGGAGATCGACCTGAGGCGGCTCAGGCCCAAGACCCGCGAGGCACTGATCGAACTGGCGGCCGTGGTCGCCGCCGGCTTTCCCGCGGCCGAAGAACAACCCGTCTAGCGCGGGTTGTTGTCGTCGCGATTGAGCCGCAAGAGGAATTCCGGATCGTCGTCAGGACCGATCACACGCGTCTTGGGCCGATCGGCCTGGCTACGCACGGCACGCCAGCCGACGTAGACCACTGCGGCCACAATCAGGATCAGAAGCAGGTAAAGCACGGGAACCTCCTTTGTCTGAATATACGCGCGTCGGTAGGCTCGGCGCCGTGTCAGACAAAGAGGCGGCCGGCTCGACGGGCCGGATGATCTTCGACGTCGTGCTGTACACGCTGGCGCGCATCGTGCTGGTTGCGGTCCTGACGGCCGCGATCTTCTTCGGGGCTCGGCTGATCGGGGTCCAGCAACTCCCGCTCGTGGTGGCGCTGCTGTTCGCGATCGTGATCGCGCTGCCGCTGGGCATCTGGGTGCTCGCCCCGCTGCGCCGACGCGCCACCGCCGGGATCGCCGCCGTCGACGAACGCCGCCGCACCGACCGCGACCAGCTGCAGGCTCGGCTGCGCGGCGATAAGCACGGCGACAATCCCAAGAGCGACTAAGCCAACCCCAGCGCCATCGCGACCGCGATCGACCACACCAGCATGGTCAGGCCGGTGTCGCGCAGCACCGGGATGAGTTCGCGCCCGCCGAGACCGCGGCGGACCGGACCCGCGGCGCGCACCGCCAGGGGAGTGGCCACCAGACCGGCGGCGCACCAGGGCGTCGCCAGCATCAGCGCCAGGGTCAGCACCGCGGCGACGGCCAGCAGCGACTGGTAGAGCACCCGGGTGCGATGGTCGCCGAGCCGGACCGCCAGCGTCACCTTGCCGGCCTGGGTGTCGGTGGGGATGTCGCGAAGGTTGTTGGCCACCAGCACCGCCGAGGACAGCGCGCCGGTCGCCACAGCCAGCGCCAACCCGACCCAGTCGACGCGCAGCGCCTGGGTGTACTGCGTGCCCAGCACCGCGACCAGGCCGAAGAACACGAATACCGCCACCTCGCCCAGCCCGGCGTAGCCGTAGGGCCGCGACCCGCCGGTGTACAGCCAGGCGCCGGCGATACACACCACGCCGACGGCGATCAGCCACGGGGCGCTCAGGACGGCCAGCGCCAGCCCGGCGACCGCGCCGACGGCCAGGCTGACCACCGCCGCGGCCAGCACCGCCCGCGGGGAGGCGAGCCTGGAACCGACCAGCCGCAGCGGTCCGGCCCGCTCGTCATCGGTGCCGCGGATGCCGTCGGAGTAGTCGTTGGCGAAGTTGACGCCGATGATCAGCGCCACCGAGACGGCCAACGCCAGCAGCGCCTTCCACCACACCGCGGCGCCCAGCCAGGCCGCCGCGCCGGTGCCGGCGATCACCGGGGCGATCGCGTTGGGCAGGGTCCGCGGCCGGGCGCCCTCGATCCATTGCGCCACGCTCGCCATGCCGCCATCGTCGCACGCGGCCCGCACCGGTCCGGGCATGGCTCACAATGGTCGGATGATCGGAGTCATCGGCGGTAGCGGCTTCTACACGTTCTTCGGATCCGATGCCCGCAGCGTCAACCTCGACACCCCGTACGGCGAGCCGAGCGCCCCGATCACGGTGGGCCGGGTCGGAACCCATGAGGTCGCGTTTCTGCCGCGGCACGGGCTGAGCCACGAGTACTCCCCGCACACCGTGCCGTACCGGGCCAACATGTGGGCGCTGCGCGCGCTCGGCGTGCGGCGGGTGTTCGGCCCGTGCGCGGTCGGCAGCCTCACCCACGAACTCGGCCCCGGCGCCATCGTGGTGCCGGACCAGCTGGTGGACCGCACCCGCGGCCGGGCCGACACCTACTTCGACTCCGGCGGCATCCACGTCGGCTTCGCCGACCCGTACTGCCCGACGCTGCGGGCTGCGGCCACCGACCTGCCCGGGGTGGTCGACGGCGGCACCATGGTGGTGGTGCAGGGGCCGCGGTTCTCCACCCGCGCCGAGAGCAACTGGTTCGCCCGCCAGGGCTTCACGCTGATCAACATGACCGGCTACCCCGAGGCGGTGCTGGCCCGCGAGCTGGAGATGTGTTATGCGGCAATCGCTTTGGTGACGGACCTCGACGCCGGTATCGACGTCGGGGGCGGGGTGCGGGCCGTCGACGTCTTCGCCGAGTTCGAGAAGAACCTGGTCCCGTTCAAGAAGCTGGTGTACGAGGCCATCGACCAGCTGACCTCCGACCGGGTGTGCACGCACTGCCTGGCGCACGAGGGTGTCGAGTTGCCGTTCGACCTGCCGTGAGGGTGCTGCTCACCGGCGCGGCCGGTTTCATCGGCAGCCGGTTGTGGGCGGCGCTGTTGGCGGCCGGGCACGAGGTCGTCGCGCTGGACGCGATGCTCGACGCCGCGCACGGACCGGGAGCGACGTTGCCCGACGGCTGCCTTCGGGTGGACGTGCGGGATCCCGACGGGCTGGCTCCGCTGCTGGGCGGCATCGACGTGGTCTGCCATCAGGCCGCGGTGGTGGGGGCGGGGGTCAACGCCGCCGACGCGCCGTCGTATGCGAGCCACAACGACTACGGGACCGCGGTGCTGCTGGCGCAGATGTTCGCCGCCGGGGTCCAGCGGCTGGTGCTGGCGTCCTCGATGGTGGTCTACGGCCAGGGTGGCTACGAGTGCCCGGTGCACGGGGTCGCCGACCCGTTGCCCCGCAGCCGCGCCGACCTCGACGCCGGGCGCTTCGAGCACCGCTGCCCGCTCGGCGGCGAGGAACTGGCCTGGCGGCTGGTCGACGAGGACGCACCCCTTCGGCCGCGCAGTCTCTACGCGGCCAGCAAGACCGCACAGGAGCACTTCGCCCTGGCGTGGGCGGAGTCCGCGGGCGGTTCGGTTGTCGCGTTGCGCTACCACAATGTCTACGGCCCCGGTATGCCGCGGGACACCCCGTACTCCGGGGTGGCGGCAATCTTCCGGTCATCACTCGAGAAGAGCGAAGCGCCAAGGGTTTTCGAGGACGGCGGCCAGATGCGCGACTTCGTCCACGTCGACGATGTCGCGGCGGCCAACGTGGCGGCGGTCGGTTCCGACGGCGGCGGTTTCCTGGCTGCCAATGTCTGCTCGGGCCGTCCGATCTCGATCCTGGACGTCGCCAGCCGGCTGTGCGAGGCTCGCGGGGGACCGGCGCCGGTGGTCACCGGCCAGTATCGCAGCGGCGACGTCCGCCACATCGTCGCCGATCCGGCCCGCGCCGCCCAGTCGCTCGGGTTCCGGGCCACCGTCGATCCGGCCGACGGTCTGCGCGAGTTCGCGTTCGCCCCACTGCGGGCCTGACCGGCTCGCGCCCGGGCGCATACTGGGCTCTGTGAAGACAGAGATCTGCGACCAGTTCGGCATCGACTTCCCCTTGTTCGCGTTCAGTCATTGCCGCGACGTCGTCGCTGCGGTGACCAACGCCGGGGGCTTCGGTGTGCTGGGTGGCGTCGCGTTCCGGCCGGACCAGCTGGACCAGGAGCTCACCTGGATCGACGAGCAGGTGAAGGGCAAGCCCTACGGCGTCGACATCATCGTGCCGGCCAAGTACGTGGGCAAGGGCGAGAACCTGTCGTTCGGCCAACTGGCCGAGCGGATTCCGGAGGAGTACCACATCTTCGTCAAGGAACTGCTGGCGGTCCACGACATCGAGGTCGACGCGGAGCCGCGGATCGCGCCGTCGTCGCTCGGCGGCGACACCGGCCAGAGCCTGCTGGAGATCTCGCTCAAGCACCCGATCAAGCTGATGGCCAATGCCCTCGGCGTGCCGCCGGATTACATGATCGAGGCCGGTAAGCAGACCGGGATCCCGGTGGCCGCGCTGGTCGGCGCCAAGGAGCATGCCATCAAGCAGGTCAACGCGGGCGTGGATCTCATCGTCGCGCAGGGCACCGAGGCCGGTGGCCACTGCGGTGAGGTGACGACGCTGGTCCTCATCCCCGAGGTCATCGAAGCGATGGAGGAGTTGGGTAAGTCGGTGCCGGTGCTGGCGGCCGGCGGGATCGTGACCGGTCGGCAGATGGCGGCGTCGGTGGCGCTGGGCGCGGCGGGCGCGTGGACCGGTTCGGTGTGGCTGACGACGGAGGAGGCCGAGACCGCGCCGCACACCGTCCAGAAGATGCTGGCCGCGAGGTCCCGGGACACCGTGCGCTCGGCCGGACGCACCGGCAAGCCGTCGCGACAGCTCCGGTCGGACTGGACCGATGCGTGGCTGCCGAATGCGGGTGGCCGCCAGCCGCTGCCGCTGCCGTTGCAGTCGATGATCTCCGAGCCGGTGTTGCGCCGCATTGACAAGCTGGCCGAGGGGGGCCACCCGGGTGCCCAGCAGCTGGCGACCTACTTCGTCGGCCAGGGCGTGGGCCTGATGAACAAGGTGAAGCCCGCCCGCGAGGTGGTGCTGGAGTTCATCGAGGACTACCTGACGGCCGCCGAGCGGTTGTGCCGATCCATCGAAGAGTAGATCTGTCAAGCCATCCAATTGCGTTCTGTGGATAGATTTTTGGGGCTGTGGATAGCCTGAGCGCTTGTCGGTGGGCCGACCTATGATTCAAACATGCGTTCGATCCAGGCGGTGCTCGACGACCTCGACGGTCTCCTCGAGGAACTGGCTGCCGCCGATGTCGACGGGCTGGGTCCGACCGCCCGGTACACAGTCCTGGAGCGGCTGGAGACCGCGCGGCGCCGCCAGGTCGCGGTCGCCCACATCGTGGTCGCCGGCCTCGAACAGCCTCCGGGTTGGCCGGCCCCGCATGTCGCGCTCTCCGATGTGCTGCGCATCAGCCGCACCGAAGCCCGCCGCCGGGTGCGCGATGCTCAGCAGCTCGCGCCCCGCCGCAGCCTGACCGGCGAGCCGCTCCCGCCGCTGCTGCCGGCGACCGCCACCGCTTGGGAGGCCGGCGTGCTGGACGGTGAGCATCTCGCGGTCATCCAGCGGTTCCTGCGGGAATTGCCGGCCGTTGTCGGCCCGGTCGAGGCCGCCGGAGCCGAGCACACCCTGGCCGAGCAGGCCGCCCTCATGCGCCCCGACCAGTTGCAGAAGGTGGCCGAACGGCTTGCCCTCACGCTGAACCCGGATGGGCGGTTCTCCGACGCCGACCGGGCGCTCAAACGCGGATTCCTCTGGTGCGGTGGGCAACGCCCCGATGGCATGAGTACCGCCAAGCTGGTGGCCACCCCCGAGTTGCGCGCCGAACTCGAAGCGTGGTTCGCCAAGTTCGCAGCGCCGGGCATGTGCAACCCTGACGACCAGAGCCCGGTGGTGAACGGGGAGCCCTCCGAAGAAGCCGCGCGCCAAGACCTACGCAGCCACGGCCAACGCCAACACGACGCCCTCGGCGCGCTGGTTCGCTCCCAGCTGGGCAACCCCCAGTTGGGCGCCCACCGCGGCCTGCCGGTCACCGTCATCGCCACCACGACGCTGCAGGATCTCCGGGCCCAGAGCGGACACGCCATCACCGCCGGTGGCACCCTGCTGCCCATCCGGGATCTGATCCGGATGGCCGCCCATGCCAATCACTACCTGGCCGTCTTCGATCAGCACACCGAATGCGCCCTGTATCTGGGTCGCAGCAAGCGCATCGCCAGTGTCGATCAGCGGATTGTGTTGCACGCCAAGGATCGTGGCTGCACCGCACCGGGGTGCACCGCCCCGGGTTACCTGTGCGAGGTCCACCACGTCGACGAGTGGGCCGCCGGCGGGGCCACCGACATCGACATGCTCACCTTCGCCTGCGCCGGCCACCACAAACTGCTCGACCATGGCTGGACCACCAAGAAACTCGCCAACGGCGACACCCAATGGATCCCACCACCCCAACTCCCGCTACAAAGCGGCACCAACACCTACCACCACCCGGAACGGCTGCTGGCCAGCGGGGAGTAGACCGCGAGTAGGTGAGGTCAGCCGACCCCGAGCGCCGGGCCGACCGTGGTGCCCCAGGACTCCTGCATCTCGGACTCGAACAGGCCCCAGGTGTGCGAGCCCTCCGGCCGCACCACGTACTTGATGGGCAGCCCGCCCGCGGCGGCGGCGTCGGCGAAGATCTTGGTGTTCGCGGCGACGATGCCCTCGATCAGCCCGCCGGCGAAGTTGTTGCCGAAGCCATCGGGCAACCGGTCGACGGCACCCTGTCCGCCGCTGGACGCAGCCGCGTAAACCGCCACGCCGCGCAGCTTGTCGATGTTCTTCGACGGGTCATGGGCGATCCACAGCGGGCCACCCAACGGACCCCACATCGCCTCGGCGCTCGCGCCGCCACCGGCCAGGGTCAGCGCCACGTTGTTCGGGTCGGCCGACGGCGCGGGCAGACCGCTGTAGGACGCGACGGCCCGGAACAGGCCGGGCGCCTGCACGGCGTAGTCGATCGCGGTGCCGCCGGTGCTGGACAGGCCGCCGACCGCGTTGCGGCCGTTGGTCTTGTACATCGAGTTGATGATCGGGATGAGTTCGTTGGTCATGTAGGTCTGGTACTGCTTGCTACCGTCGGCAACCCAGTTGGTCCACCAGCTGAACTGGCCGCCGAGCGGTGAGACCACGTTGACGTTCTTGTTGGCGAAGAAGCCCTGGATGTCGGTCATGCCGAACCAGGCCTTCGCACCCGGGGCGAAGCTGGCGCCGGGATCGAGGTTGTCACCGCCGTCGATGCCGGGCAGCAGGTAGAAGGTCGGCGCACCCGAGCGCGGCGCCTTGAACACGTCGTTGACGATGACCAGGTTCATCGACGGGGAGTACACCGACACCTTGTCCCAGCGGTCGTTGACGTGCTGGACGTCGGTGACGTGCGCGGCGTCGGCCGTGGCGTGCGGGATAGCCATAAGCGACGTCAGAGTGAACAGGACAACCATCAATACGCGTACGCGGCTCAGAATCACGCGCTGATTATGTGGGTCGGATCCCTGTTCGACACCTTCAACTCGGCGTTTGGTCGGAATTATTTTCCTATGCGAGCAACTCCAGCCCCATCCGCACCAGAAGTTGCCGCCGCACGGCCCACCCGTCGGCGTCGGCCGGTGTTCCTACCATGCAGATCCGGTGTTCCTACCATGCAGATATGGACAACCCGGACACCGCGATCGGCGACCTGGCGGTCGTCGCGCTGGATCTGTTGATCGACGCCGTCGCCGCACTCGGCCCGCAGGACTGGGACCGGCCGTCGAACCTCGACGACTGGACCGTGCGCGATCTGGTCGGGCACGCCACCGGCAGCGCCGCCAAGATCGTGGCACTGCTGGAGGGCGGGGAGATCTGGCAGGGGCCGTCGCAGCCGTCCGACTGGATCGCCGACGACCCGGCAGCCCGGCTCACCGAACTGGCCGGCCGACTGCGCCGCGCACTGCCCGGCGCGGACTTCGACGCGCTGCGCCCGTCGCCGGGCGGTGAGGTACCGCTGCGCACCGCGCTCGGCTTCCCGGTCTGCGACCTCGCCCTGCACAGCTGGGACATCCACCGCTCGAAGGGCCGGCTCACCGAGTTGCCCGACGAGGTACTCACCCTGACCCGCACGATGGTCGGCTCGCTGCCCGAAGAGCGGCTGCGTCGGCCCGGCGCCTTCGGACCGGAACAACCGGCACCCGCCGATGCCACACCGACCACCGCGCTGATGGCCTACCTGGGCCGCGCGGTCTAATCGGCCAGCGGCAGTCGCACCTCGAACCGCGCCCCGGTCGGCAGGTTGTGCGCCGACAGCGTGCCGCGGTGCGCCTGCACCAATCCGGCCGCGATCGCCAGCCCCAGCCCCGAACCACTCGGCAGCGACGAATCCGACCGCGGCACACGGTCATTCGAGCCGCGGTAGGCGACGTCGAACACCCGCGGCAGGTCGGCCTGGTCGATGCCCACCCCGGTGTCGTCCACCCGCGCCCACGCGCCGTTCTCGTCGGCGCCCAGCGCCAGCTTCACCGAACCACCGGATGGCGTGTGCGCAATCGCGTTGGCCACCAGGTTGGACAGCACCCGCACCAGCGCGCGGTCACTGCCGATCACCCGCACCGGCTTCGGCGGCAACGACGCCTCCAGGGCCACCCCGGCCCGTTCGGCGGCGATCCGGTGCGCGGACAGTACATCGTCGACGACCTCGTCCAGGGCCACCCGCTCGTACGGTGCGTACACCGCACCGGCGTTGATCTTCGACATCTCGAACAGGTCGTCGACCATCTCGGACAGCCGAATCGTCTCCTGCTCAATGCGTTTGGCCGTCGTGAGCACTTCGTCCTCTTCGACCACACCGTCGACGATCGCCTCGGAGAGCGCCCGGATCCCGGCCAGCGGCGTGCGCAGGTCATGGCTGACGAAGGCCAACAACTGTCGTCGGGACTGTTCGGCCGCCCGCTCGGAGTCGCGAATCTCCTGCTCCCACACCATCCGTCGGGCCTGGTAGCGGGCCAGCATGACCGCCGCGGGCAGGGTCACCACCGACACGATGATCAGCACCACCGCGATCCGCGCGAAGGTGCCGGTGATCATGAAGCCGCTGGCGCCGATCACGCCGGAGAAGGTCGCCAGTGTCGGGATCAGCACCAGGGCCACCATGCTGACGGTCAGCGACCAGGACCGGCTGAGCCGGATGATCAGGCCGCCGATCAGGACTACCGGCAGGGAACAGGCCAGAGCGAGTAGTGCGATGTCCACCAGGTCATGCGGTGGCACGGTCACCGCCGCCGGCTTCACCGCGCCACAGGTACCCACGGCCCCAGACCGTTTGTACGCGGTGATGCTCGCCAAGCTTGGACCGCAGCCGCTTGACGTGCACCGTCACCGTCGACAAATCACCGAAATCCCAATGCCACACCTGCTGCAGCAGTTCCTCGCGGGAGAACACCGTGTCGGTGTGGGTCAGGAAGAACAGCAGCAGATCGAATTCCCGGTTGGTCAGGCCCACCGGCTTGCCGTTGATCGTCACCGCGCGGGCGGCGGTGGAGACCGTCAGCTCGCCGACGGTGATCTCCAGCGGCAGCGCCGACGTGGGGGCCGGGCTCCGCCGCAATACCGAGCGCACCCGCAACGCCAGCTCGCGCGGGCTGAACGGCTTGGTCAGGTAGTCGTCGGCACCGGCCTCGAGACCGTTGATCCGGTCGTCCTCCTCGCTGAGCGCGGTCAGCAGGATCACCGGCACGCTGTAGTTGCCGCCCTGGCGCAGCGTCCGGCACAGCGACAGCCCGTTCGGTCCGGGCATCATCACGTCCAGCACGGCGACGTCGATGCGTTCGGTGCCGAGCACCCGGAGGGCCTCGTTTCCATCGCCCGCGACGGCGACCTCGAGGCCGTCACGCTCCAGGTATCGGCGGACGACATCCCTCACAACGGTGTCATCATCGGCGATCAAAACACGGGTCGGCACACTACAGAGGGTAGCGCGCACCGGCCTCGACCTGCACCGACGTCACTGTTTTGTCATTCGGCGCTGCGCCGGGGCGCGCCGCTCCCTAGTGTCTGCAGGTATGCCCGACTGTCCGGTCACGGTGGTGTTGCCCTGCCTCAATGAGGCCGAGTCGCTGCCCACCGTGATCGCAGCGGTCCCGCCCGGATACCGCACGCTGGTCGTTGACAACAACAGCACCGACGGCACCGCGGAGGTGGCCCGTCGGCACGGGGCGGACGTGGTCAGCGAGTCCCGGCCCGGTTACGGCTCGGCGGTGCATGCCGGGGTGGTCGGCGCGGCTACGCCCATCGTGGCGGTGCTGGACGGCGACGGGTCGCTGGATCCGGCGGTGCTACCGGGCCTGGTGGCCGAGCTCGAGCGCGGCGTCGACATGGTGATCGGGCGACGCCGGCCGGTGCGCGGGCTGAGGTGGCCCTGGCATGCCCGGCTGGGGACGGCCGCGGTCTGCTGGCGGTTGCGCCGACGGCACCGGCTCCCGGTGCACGACATCGCGCCGATGCGGGTGGCCCGCCGCGACGCGTTGCTGGCGTTGGGAGTGACCGACCGCCGGTCGGGGTACCCCGTCGAACTGTTGGTCCGCGCCGCCGCCGCGGGGTGGCGGGTCGTCGAGGTGGACGTCGACTACGGCCCGCGCTTCGGCGGCAAGTCCAAGGTCAGCGGATCGGTGCGAGGAAGCTTCACCGCCGCTGTGGACTTCTGGAAGGCGATTTCGTGACGGCCGAGCCCCGGCAGCTACCGGTGACCGTGCTGGTGGTGGCGAAGGCTCCGGTGCCGGGGCTGGCCAAGACCCGGCTCGCCGCCACCCTCGGGGATGACGCCGCCGCCGATATCGCCGCCGCCGCCCTGCTCGACACCCTCGACGCGGTGGCCGACACCCCGGTCGAGGCCCGGGTGGTGGCGATGACCGGTGATCTGGACCGGGCCTGCCGCGCGCCGGAGATCCGCGACCGGCTGGCCGCCTTCACCGTCATCGACCAGCGCGGTGACGACTTCGCCGCGCGCCTGGTCAACGCCCATGCCGACGCCGCGGTCAGCGGACGCCCGGTCCTCCAGATCGGCATGGACACCCCGCAGGTGAGCGCCGAACTGCTCACCGACTGCGCCCGAGCGCTGCTGAGCACGCCCGCCGTGCTGGGCATGGCGCGCGACGGCGGCTGGTGGGTGCTCGGTGTCACCGAGCCGGCGACGGCCAAGCGCCTGCTCGACGTGCCGATGTCGCGATCCGACACCGGCGCGCTGACGCTTGCGGCGCTGCAGCACACCGGTGTGTCGGTGACACTTGTGCCGGAGCTCCATGATGTCGACACCGTCGACGACATCGAGGCGGTCCGCAGCCAATGCGGGCCGTCCTGTCGGTTTGTGGCCACCACTCGTAAGGCGGGAGTCTGACATGTTGGGACAGCTCTACGACCGGGCGTTGGGTGGCGAACGATGTTGGCTCCGCCACGATGACGGCCGGCGACACCGACTGCCGGTGCACAGCTGGCTGGGCGGCCATGGGGCCGACCAGTGTTTCGATCACGCGATCGTCGACCTGTGCCAGGGTCCGACCATCGATTTGGGTTGTGGCCCAGGGCGTTTGGTGCGCCACCTTGTCCAGCGCGGAATCCCGGCGCTCGGTGTGGACCAGTCCGAGACGGCGGTGCGGCTGGCCCGGGGTAGCGGGGCTCCGGTGTTGCTACGCGACCTGTTCGACCCGCTGCCCGGCACCGGGCGCTGGGAGACGGTGTTGCTGGCCGACGGCAACGTCGGCCTCGGTGGTGACCCCTGGCGGGTGCTGCGCCGCGCGGCCGAACTGATCAGCGCCACTGGGCGCTGCGTCGTCGAGTTCGAGACCGCCATCGCCGGGGTGCGCTCGAGCTGGGTCCGCCTTGAGTCCTCCGACAACGTCGGCCCCTGGTTTCGCTGGGCGTCGGTCGGCATCGACTACGCCGCCGTATTGGCCCGGGAAGTCGGTC
The DNA here is from genome assembly GCA_964535335.1 of uncultured Mycobacterium sp. GTDB lineage: Bacteria > Actinomycetota > Actinomycetes > Mycobacteriales > Mycobacteriaceae > Mycobacterium. The sequence goes on along the minus strand of CAZHUU010000033.1, from coordinate 23,371 downwards.
TTGCGGTAATCGAAATACACCCGATCGGCGAGCGGGTTGTGGCTACACTCGCGCCGGAATGACCACACCATGAGCAGCCCCGCCAAGGCCACCCTGCGCGGCACCGCGGTGACGGCCCGCGTCGGGCTGGCACTCGGCGTCGCGGTGACCATCTGCTTCGTCACCGGATTCATCAGTCACTTCATCCAGCACCCGCAGCCGTGGTTCTTCTGGCCGACGCGACCGGTCTGGCTGTACCAGTTCACCCAGGGCCTGCACGTCATCTCCGGGATCGCCGCCATCCCGCTGCTGCTGGTCAAGCTGTGGTCGGTGTACCCGAAGCTGTTCGAACGCCCCATCATCGGCGGCCTGACCCGCCAGATCGAACGGGCGTCGATCCTGGTGTTGGTCGGCTCGATGATCTTCCAGCTGTCCACCGGCATCATGAACATCGCGCAGTGGTACGCGTTCAAGTTCTTCTTCACCACCAGTCACTACGCCATGGCGTACGTCGCCGCCGGTGCGGTCCTGGTGCACATCGGCGTGAAGCTACCGATCATCCGGCGCGCGTTGGGCGAGCCGCTCAAGGAGATCCCGACCGGTGAGCTGAAGGGCCCCAACCGCCGCGCGGTGCTCAACGGCACCTGGCTGGCGGTGGGGATCGCCACGGTGCTCACCGCCGGGCAGACCATCACCTGGTTCCGCCATGCCTCGGTGCTGGCGCCGCGATCCGGCAAAGGGCCGCAAGGGGTTCCGGTCAATCGTTCGGCGTTCGCCGCCGGGGTGCTGCGCAGCGCCCGGTCGCCGGACTACCGGTTGACCGTCGCCAACGGCGCCACCGCCAAGGCGTTCACCCTCGCCGAATTGGCCGCCATGCCGCAGGCCACCCACCGGCTGCCGATCGCGTGCGTGGAGGGCTGGAGCGCCACCGCCAACTGGACCGGGGTGGTGCTGGCCGATCTGATCCGGGCCGTCGGCGGATCACCGGATTCCGACGTCCGGATGATCTCGTTGGAGCCGCCCGGGCCGTACTCCCGCACCGTGCTGCCCGCACGGCATGCCCGCGATTCCCAGACGCTGATCGCGCTGAAACTCAACGGCCAACCGCTGGACATCGACCACGGCTATCCGGCGCGGTTGATCGCGCCGACGAGACCCGGTGTGCTGCAGACCAAGTGGCTCAGCCGAATCGAGATCGTTCCATGACGGCCACCCGGGTGGCGCTGATGATGGGCGGTGTCGCGCTCGGCCTGTACGGCGTGCTGCTGCTGATGGACAACTCCACCGAGGTGATCATCCGGATCGTGGCGTGGGCCCTGATCGGCGTGCTGCTGCACGACGCGGTGTTCGCCCCGGTCTGCCTGGCGCTGGGTTTCGCCGGCCGGCGCATCCTGCCGCACCGGTGGTGGACGCCGATCCTGGTGGCCGCGCTGTGCACCGTCGTCCTGGTGCTGCTCGCGGTGCCGGTCTACACGAAACCCGGTCAGCACCTGGACAATCTGACGGTGCTGGACCGCGACTACCGGACCGGCTTCTGGATCGCGCTCGCCGTGGTGTGGGGTGCGGCGCTGCTGTACCTGATCGGCGACCGGGCGCTACCAGTTGGTAAAGATGAAGTGGTTGAGCAGCAGCGCGCCGATCACGTTGAGGCCCAACCACCAGCGCTGGGAGCGGACGGGCAGCAGGGCTCCGGCGGCGAGCAGCCACACCTCGAACGGTAGCCAGATCCGTTCGGTCTCCGCCTTGGACAGCATCGACAGGTCGGCGAACAGGATCGCGGTCAGCGCGGCCAGCACCAGCAGGTGGATCCCGGAGCGCCGCTTGATCGCGGTGATGTCGAAGACCCGGCCGATGCCGGCGACCGTGCCCAGTCCCACCGCGCACACCACCGAGGCCAGATTCGCCCACCCCCAGTACTGGAACGGCCGGTTGTTCGCGATGCCCTGCCAATAGCGCTGCTGCACAAGGGTGTAGCCGTCGAACCACCAGAATCCCGCGATGGCGAACGCGGCCACTACGGCCAGCGCCGCGCCGACCGCCGGGAGCACCGCCCGCACGGCGGCCCGCCGGTTCGGCGCGCAGATCAGCACCGCGACCGCGGGCAGTGCCATCAGCGCCAGGCCGTAGTTCAGGAAGATCGCCCAGCCCAGCAGCAGCCCCGAGCCCACGCCGGCGAGCACCGCGGGGCGCCCGGTGCCGCGGACCGCCAACGCCAGCAGTGCGATACCCCAGGCTGCGACCCCGGCGTAGTAGCCGTCGGCCGACACCGCGATCCAGATGGCGGTCGGGGCCACCGCAACGAACGGCGCCACCAGGCGCGCGGCCTGCTCGCCGGAGAGTGCGCGGACGGTGACCAGCACCGCGGCCGCCGCGCTGGAACCGACCAGCACGCAGAACAATCCGGCCCAGGCACCGCCGCCAAGACCGATTCGGTCCAGCCAGACGAACGTCAACAGCGCACCGGGCGGATGACCGGACACGTGGGTGATCCACGAGTGCGGTTGGAAGTCGAGGATGCGGCCGGCGAAGGTGCGTACCGCTTCCGGGATGTCGGTGATGCTCGGGACCTGGCGCAGATATTCGTGTTTGGCGGTCAGCCGCCCGGCGAAGCCAGGCTGCCAGCCGTCGATCATCGCCAGCGCGAACGCCCACGCGAACGACGTCGCCCAGGTGGCCCAGGTGAGCCCGCGCCACGAAAACCGCTGCGCCAACGACTGGCCCCAGAGCACCGCCGCCAGGCCGATCAGGATCGCCGGCACGGTGCCCCAGCCCATGTGCACCCGCCACCAGCCGAAGATCGGCGCCGCGTCGGCGAAGTCGCGGATCTGCTGGGGAGTCATCTTGACCAGTGGGGTGACGATGCCCAGGTGCAGGTCCGGCACCACGAACGCGGCCACCACCAGCAGCGCGCCGACGGTGACCGCCACCGCCTCCCTGCGCCCGATGCTCACAATCGCCCAGCCTACGGATACGCGGTGTGGCATTCTCCGAAGAGTGTCCGCGCATACCGCGGTGCCACCTTCCGGGGTTGTGACGTTTCTTTTCACCGATGTCGAGGGTTCGACCCGTCGGTGGGAGGCCGATGCGCCGGCGATGAGAGCCGCTCTGGCAGTCCATGACGAAGTACTCCGGAATGCGGTTTCGGCGCACGGGGGGTTCCTGTTCAAGCACACCGGGGACGGGGTGTGCGCGGCGTTCAGTTCGCCGACGTCCGCGGTGGAAGCGGCAGTCGCGGCACAACGTGAACTCGAGTTGCCGGTCCGGATGGGAATCGCCACCGGAGAGGCCGAGCTTCGCGACTCGGACTACTTCGGCACCGTGCTCAATCGTGCAGCGCGGCTGATGGCCGCCGGCTACGGCGGCCAGCTACTCGTAGCCGACTCGACGGTGCGCCTGCTGAGCGGAGTCGACCTCATCGATCTGGGCGGCCACCGGATGCGGGACGTGCCTGAGCCTGTTGGAGTCTTCCAGGTGCGTGCGCCGGGATTGGCGACGGACTTCCCTCCGCTGCGGACCTTGAATCGACGGATGGGCAACATCCGCGCACCGGCCTCCGCCCTGATCGGCCGGGATGCCGATCTGCTGAAGGTGACCGAGTTGATCCGACGCTATCGGATGGTCACGCTCACCGGAGTCGGCGGTGTCGGTAAGACGCGTCTGGCCGTGGAGGTTGCGCAGCGTCTCAGTGGCGAGTTCCCTGACGGTGCTTGGCTGTTGGAGTTGGCAGCCGTGTCGGATCCAGATGCGGTTCCTGATGCCATCGCGTGTGTCCTGGGTGTCAGTCAGCAACCGGGTAGGTCGGTTTCGGATAGCCTCGCCGAGGCCATGGAGGGAAAGACTCAGCTACTGGTCGTCGACAACTGCGAGCATCTTCGAGACGCGGTGGCCACGCTTGTCGACACGATCCTTGCCCGCGCGAGTACGGTGCGGGTCCTGGCAACCAGTCGGGAGGGCCTGGGCCTCGACGATGAACAGCTGTACGCCGTTCCGTCGCTGGATGTCGACGCCGGAGTGAGATCCGCCGCCGTGGATCTCTTCGTCGACCGTGCCCGCGCCGTCGTCTCGGAGTTCGAGCTCAGCGGGCACGGTGACGAGTCGGCCGCGGTGGAGATCTGCCGCCGACTCGACGGGATACCACTGGCCATCGAACTTGCGGCATCGCGGATGGCATCGATGTCGGTGGCGGAGGTGCGTGATCGCTTAGGCCAGCGTTTCCGGCTGCTGGTCGGGTCTCGGCGCGGCTTGGAACGACATCAGACCTTGCGCCACACGGTGGCCTGGTCCTTTGATCTGCTCTCCCCGGCTGAGAAGGAGTTGCTTCAGAGGTGTTCGGTATTCGCCGGTGGCTTCGACCTTGCGACTGCCGTCGCGGTGGCGGGGTCCGAGGCGGCCGACGAATTCGAGATCCTCGACGCACTCGATGCTCTGGTCCGCAAGTCGCTGATCGCGGTACACCGCTCCGCCAACCAGACCAGGTATTCGATGCTGGAGACAATTCGCCAGTTCGCCGAGGAGCAGCTGGTTACCACTGGCCTCGCGGATGACGTGCGTCTGGCTCATGCCGCTTACTTCGCGGCGCGCGACGCGGACTTGGAATCGCTGTGGAACAGCCCCCGACAACGCGACGCCTACGCGTGGTTCATGACTGAACTGCCCAATCTGCGCAGTGCCTTCCGGTGGGCCGCTGACGAGTCACAGCTCAACCTGGCGGTCGCTATCGCCACGTACGCAGCATTTCTCGGAGCGGCGGTAGAGAATCTCGAGCCAGTGACGTGGGTCGAGGAACTCATCCCTCCCGCATCTGAGGCCGAGCACCCGAGTTTGGCCCTGCTTCATGCGCTGGCTTCGCAATGCTGGATGCCCGGCCGGGCCGAGGATTCCGCCCGATATACCGATGCCGCGCTCAACGCACTGAGTGTGCGACCCATTGCCGAGATGCCCTTCGGCATCGAAGGACTCTTGGGTGCCGGCTATATGGTGAGTGGCCAACCGGGACGGGCGGTGGAGTGCTATCGGCAGCGCCTCGCCTCGGGTACGGATGCGAAAGGTTTGAATCGAGTGGGGCTGACGCTGGCGTTGGCCGCGGTCGGAGACCCCGAGGGCGCCATATCCATAGTCGAAGGCGTCATCGACGATCCCGGGCTGAGGTGCAATCCGTACGTTCTGTCCTTCGCGCAGATGGCCTATGCCGCCGTCCTGGTCGGTACCGATTCCCATCGGGCTCTGGAGGTGGCCCGCCGCGGTTTGGAGTCGGCGCATGAGAGCGGGAATCGCACAATCGCAACCCATTTGGTGACGATCCTGTCCCGCGCAACGGCGAGCTACGGTGACACGGTCGCTGCGCTGGATCAGATCAGTGCGGTGATTCCGCACTACCTCGACGGCGGGAACCTCACGAATTTGCGCAGCAGCCTGGCCATCCTGAGCACCGTCCTCAACGACGCCGGGCAACGCGACACCGCGGCGACGATCCTCGGGTTCGCCGCCAATCCGTTCATCCTGGCGTCGATCCCCGAGACCGGCGCCACCATCGACGACCTCCGAAGCGCCCTCGGCTTCGATCGGTTCGAGACCCTCCGGATCCGTGGTGAGGCCATGACGGTTCCGGACATCGTGGCGTTCGCCGACCATGAAATCGCCGATCTCCGAGCCGGGCTCACGGCGACATGACGACGAAATCCGTCGTGCTGATCCACGGTGCCTGGAGCCGTGGTGAGCAACTTGCCGACGTGCAACGGGCCTTCGAGGACCGCGGCTATGTCGCGTACACCCCGACCCTGCGCCACCATGAGCTGCCTTTACAGGAGGGAGCGGAGAAGATCGCGACCCTCAGCTTGCGGGACTACGCCGACGATCTTGTGCAGTTCGTCGAAGACCTGCCTTCGCCGCCACTTATCGTCGGCCACTCGCTCGGCGGCCTCATTGCCCAACTGGTAGCAGGCCGCACCCGGCACACCGGACTGGTCGTCGCATGCCCGTCACCGCTCGGCATCGCCGGGACGAACCCGACGACGGTGCGAATCGCACTGAGCAACAGGCAGTCTCGGCCCTCGACGAAACCGGTTCATCCGCCGAGCTGGGAGCTCTTCCGGGACCGCGTCGCGCACCGGCTCCCCGAGGCGACAAGTCGGCACATCTACAGCGAACTCGTATGTGAATCCGGGCGGGTTATCAACTTCGAGGTCGGGCAGCCCTGGCGGGATCGCACCAAGGCCGCAAGAATCGACTACGCCTCGATCACCGCGCCGGTGCTCGTCATCGGCGCCGAGTGCGACCGGATCGTGCCGCCCCGCACTGCGCGCCGAACAGCCAAGCGCTTCCGCAACGGAACGTACGTCGAGGTCGCCGATTCTGACCATATGGTGTTCTCGGGAGAGGCTCTCGCGAAGACGATGGACCACGTCGACGGCTGGATCGCGCGCAGCTTCGGCCAATGACCCGCTCAGCCCCCCGGATAGTCGCTCATAGCCGGGCACAACCACTACCCCCGGACTCAGCCGGACCAGGACGACCACTGCTCGACGGTCACCGCGATCACCGGACCGGTCAACGAAACCGAATGGTACTGCGGGTATTTCGCGCGCAACAACTCGTAGCCGCGGGCCAGCTGCGGCCCGCCGTGGTGGATCACCGCAACCCCGTCGGCCCGCACCCACCACAGCTGCGACCAGTCGTCGGCGTAGTGGTCGACCAAAACGCTCACACAGGGGTTGGCCTCGATGTTCGCCAACCGGCGCAGCCGCTGCGTCGACTTGGGTTTGGCGTCCACGGCGGTGTAGATCGTCGCGTCGGCCAGGGCGAACACCACCGGCACCAGATGAGGCCGGCCATCGGGCGTGACGGTCGCAAGCCGCGCGACGGGCGCGGCAGCGAACCGCTGGATCACACCCGGGTGGCGGGCTGTTCGATTTCCGCGGCCCGCCGGCCGGTGATGAAGTCGTCGATCAGGTCCACCACCTCAGTCGGCCGCTCCACCTGCGGGAAGTGCCCGACACCGGGCATCACTTCCACTCGGGCGTCCGGTCGGGCCTCGAGGGCGGCGTACGCGTGCTCGACTGGGATGATGGCGTCCTGCTCACCCCAGATCGCCATGATCGGCATGTCGGCCCGGACGTTGAGCCGGTTCAGCGCGCTGACGGCCTGCCCGCGGTAGTCGACGACGGAGCGCAGCGTGCGCAGGAACGCCTGCCGGGTCTCGGCGTCGGCGAACGAGCTGTAGGCGTTCCAGATCTCTGAGCCGCGCGGCGACTCGATGCCCATCTTGGCGAACCAGGACCGCACCTTCTCCCCGGCGTTCAGCACCGGCGACGGTGCGATGATCGGCATGATCAGTTCGGCGCGCGGCGGCGGCACCAGCCGCAGCGTCCAGCCCACATCGGGCCCCAGCCCGCCGCTGCCGATCAGCACCAGCCGCTCGCAGTAGTCCGGATGCTGGTAGACGAATTGCATGGCCACCCCGCCGCCGAGCGAGTGCCCGACCACCGTGGCCCGGGCCACCCCCAACTCGTCCAGCAGATCGCGCAACAGCACCGCGAACGCCCCCAACGAGTAGTCACTGCGCGGTTTGGCCGACATGCCGTGCCCCAGCAGGTCGGGCGCGATCACCCGGTACTTGCGCGACAGCGGCCGGATCACCGACCGCCAGGTCTGCGAGCTGCCGGCCATACCGTGCAGCAGCAGGATCGCCTCACCCTGGCCCTCGTCCTGGTAGGCCAGTCGGTTTCCGTGTAGATCGAGATACTTGAGCTCACCCATGGGTGTCGAGTCCCCTCGTACGTGTGTCGATAATCATGTTGTTCACCAGCCATATCCGCCGGGCAGATCGCCGCCGTCGGAGAAGCGCTGTCGCAGCGCTCGGCGGTCGATTTTCCCGATACCGCGCCGGGGCAGCTCATCGACGATGTGCAGTTCCCGCGGCGCCGCGGTGGCATCCAGCGATTGCGCCAGATAAGTCTTGACGTCCTCAAGCGTGGGTTCCGCCGAACCCGGTGTCAATATGACGGCCGCCACCACCCGTTCACCGAGGCGGTCGTCGTCGAGCCCGAACACCGCGCAGTCCGCCACCGCCGGATGCCGGGCCAGCACCGCCTCCACCGGCGCGGGCATCACGGTCAGCCCGCCCGTGCTGATGGCCTCGTCGATGCGGCCCAGCACGCGTAGCCGCCCGGCCTCGTCGATGGTGCCCAGGTCGTCGGTGCGGAACCAGCCCGGCTCTGCGAACGGGTCCGGGTCGGGCGGGTTGCGGTAGCCCTTGGCCAGGGTCGACCCGCCGATCACGATGCGGCCCTCACTCGGCTCGGCCCCGTCGTCCAGGCGCACCTGCACCCCGTCCAGCGGCACCCCGTCGTACACGCAGCCGCCGGCGGTCTCGCTGGAGCCGTAGGTGCGCACCACGGTGACACCCGCGGCCGCCGCGCCCTCGAGCACCGGTCGGGGTGCGGGGCCGCCGCCGAGCAGCACCGCGTCCAGCTCAGCCAGCGCCGCGGTCGCCGCGGGATCCAGCAGTGCCTTCGCCAGCTGGGTCGCCACCAGCGATGCGTAGCGCCGCCCGGACCCCAATTCGGCTATCGCCGTGGGTAATTGGGTGACGTCGAAACCCGCCGAGACATCCATCTCGACCGGAACCGTGCCGGCCAGCACGCTGCGCACCACCACCTGCATGCCGGCGATGTGGTGGGCGGGCAGGGCCAGCAACCAGGTCCCCGGCCCGCCGAGCCGGTCGTGGGTGGCCGAGGCGCTGGCGATCAGCGCGGCCGGGGTGAGCATCGCGCCCTTGGGGGGTCCGGTGGTCCCGGACGTCGACACCACCAGCGCGACGTCGTCGTCGATCTCCTCGCCGATCCGCAGCGCGGCCGTCAACAGTTCGATCTCCCGCAGGTCGGCGGGCACCGGCGCCAGCGGCGCGTCCCGGCCGTCCAGCACGCCTTCGAGGGCGGCCAGCAGCGCCAGCGCGGACGGACCGGGCGGGATCGCGAGCGCCCGCAAGACGGCTATTCGACGTCCTCGGTGTCGCGCGGATCATCCAGCGGCCAGCCGTAGGCCGCCAGCTTGGCACGCACCCGCTCGACGTCATCGGGGGCGGGCAGCTCGTCGGTGATCCGGGTGATCAGCACGCCGATGTCGATGTGGTCGAACTCACCGGACTCGACGAGCTGCTGGGCGACCAGTCGCACCTCGTCATCACCGAGTCGACGCCGCAGCAGGGCGAAGAGGGGCACCTGGTCGGGCTGCGGGACGCCGTCGGGGTACCCGGACTTGATCCAGGTCACGATCTTGGTGAGGAACTTTGTCACCGCGACATCTCCCGAACTCGGGCCTACGGACGCATCCAGCGAACACCCAAATGCTAGTCGGCATGCCATGAAACTGCCGCCACGGAGTACCCGCAGTTCGGCGATACTGGCGAATCGTTGGCACCCGCCGGGTGAACAGCAGGTGAACACCTCAACAGCATCAGCAAATTGCCAGGTTGATCGGATTCCGGTGACTTTCGGCAGCTAGTCAAAGTGTCCGATGGCACGCCAGAATCAACGCCATGAGCGCGGAGCTGATCATCCTGGTGCTTTTGATCGCCACAGCACTGGCCTTCGATTTCACCAACGGCTTTCACGACACCGGAAACGCGATGGCGACCTCCATCGCGACCGGGGCGCTGAAGCCCAAGACGGCGGTGCTCCTGGCGGGCGTGCTGAACCTGGTCGGCGCCTTCCTGTCGGTGGAGGTGGCCGTCACCGTCACCACCTCGGTGCTCAAGGTGCAGGACTCCAAGACCGGCCACCTGCTGCCCGGTATCGATGCCTCGACGGGGCTGACCATCATCTTCGCCGGCCTCATCGGCGGCATCCTGTGGAACCTGTTGACCTGGCTGTTCGGCATCCCGTCGAGTTCGTCGCACGCACTGTTCGGCGGGCTCATCGGGGCCGGTCTGGCCGCGCTCGGCACCAAGGGCGTCAACTGGACCGGCGTCACCCAGAAGGTGCTGATCCCCGCGCTCGCCGCCCCGGTCATCGCCGGGCTGGTCGCCGCCTGCGGCACCTGGCTGGTGTACCGGATCACCCGCAAGGTGCTGGCGCGCCGCCGCGAGGAGGGCTTCCGCTGGGGCCAGATCGCCACCGCCTCACTGGTCGCGCTGTCGCACGGCACCAATGACGCGCAGAAGACGATGGGTGTCATCGCCCTGGCGCTGATCACCACCGGGCACCTGACCGGCGACGTCAAGAAGGACGGCCTGCCGTTCTGGATCATCTTCAGCTGTGCGGTGGCCATCGGCCTGGGCACCTACCTGGGCGGCTGGCGGGTCATCCGCACGCTGGGCAAGGGCCTGGTGGAGATCGAGTCGCCGCAGGGCCTTGCGGCCGAGGCGTCATCGGCGGCGATCATCCTCAGCTCCAGCGCCGCCGGTATGGCCCTGTCGACCACCCACGTCGCGACCGGCTCGATCCTGGGCAGCGGGGTCGGCAAGCCGGGCGCCGAGGTGCGCTGGGCGGTGGCAGGCCGGATGGCGGTCGCCTGGCTGATCACACTGCCGGCCGCCGGTCTGGTCGGCGCGCTGGCCTACTGGCTGTCCTACTTCGTCAAGGACGTCACCAACTCCCCGCTGATGGGCGACGGGCTGATCTTCCTCATCCTGCTCGGCGCCTCCTTCTTCATGTGGTGGCGGGCCCAGCAGCAGAAGGTCGACCACAGCAACGTCAACGCCGACTGGGACACCTCGACCAACTCCGTCGTACCCGCCGAGGTCCGCGAGGCCGCCAAGAACGGCAAGCCCACCAAGACGACTAAGCCGACCGACACCACGCCCAAAGCGTCGGTCTGACACCGGGACAAAGGACGCGTTGATGACCTATTTCGAGTCGATCCTCAAGGTGCTCGTCGTCGGCCTGCTGCTCGGCGCCGGTCTGCCCGCCGTCTTCGCCACCGGGATGCTGGCCTACTCGTTCGGTGCCGGCGGCGAAGAGGCCGACCACGTCATGCACAAGCCCAACCCGGCGCTGAAGTTCCTCGGGATCCTGCTCTTCCTGTTCGTCAGCTTCGTGATCATCACCGCGGTCGCGTGGATCACCCGGTCGACGATCATTCACCACTTCGGGGTCGACCTGTTCCCGATGTTCCCCAAGAAGTGAGGGTGCGATGACAGTCCAGCAGCAGCAGCCGAGCCCGACATTTCTGGAGAACGTCCTCGGCTGGTTGCACAAGGGTTATCCGGAAGGTGTTCCCCGCAAGGACTATTACCCGCTGCTGGCCCTGCTGAAGAGGTCGCTCTCCGAGGATGACCTGGTACAGGCGGCCCAGACCATCCTGCGCGAGAGCGACTTCGACACCCCGGTGACCGAGGACCGGATTCGCGAAGCCATCAGCGAAGTCATCGAGAAGGAGCCGACGGCCGACGAGATCAACCAGGTCGCCGGGCGGCTGGCGATGGTGGGCTGGCCACTGGCCGACCACGGCTGAGCAGGGCTGGCACTTTCCCCACCCGCGCTACGTCAGCAGCGTTGTGGCGAGCGTCGTCGGGGCGATGGTGATCCGCAGGCTGTGGGACGAAATGGCCTGACCGACACCCAACAGGTCCGCCTCCACGTGGTACTTGGCCCAGAACTTCTCGTCGTCCCGGGGATCGACGGCTTCGGCGGTCACCGCGGCCGTTCCGCCGACGACGACGATCCCTCTGCCGAGTCCATCCGACTCCAGGTGCAGGGTTACCTCGGGGTGCTGGAAGATGTGGGCCACCCGGTTGGCCCGGGGTGGGCTGTACACGGTGAAGTCGGTTCCGCCGAAGTGGAACCACACCAACGTCGGCGCCGGGAAACCCGTTGGTGCCACCGTGGTCAACCAGGCGTAGCGGGCGTGTCTGAATTTTCTCGCGACTTCATCGCTCAACCCGTCCGCGTAGAAGGGCAGTTCGGTGACGTGCCCGGCCGTGCCGCGAAAGTCGAGCTCGCCGTCGGTGGCGTTCATTGCAGGTGTTTATCGCGCCAAGGTAATGCCAGGCTTGACGGCAGATGAAGGCCCGGAGAACTATCAGCCCCGGGTATCCCGGCGCAGTGGGTGGTTCTCGGGAATCTGCACGAAGATCAGCGTGACGCCGTCGGGGTCGGTCACGCGCATCTCGTGCAGTCCCCACGGTTCCTGCCGGGCTTCCCGGGCGATCTCGACGCCGCGGCCGCGCAGTTCGTCCTGGGTGGCGTAGAGGTCGCGCACCTGCAGCCACAGCGCCCCGGGAAACGGGCCGGCCGCCTTCGAACCAGGCGCCCCGTGCCCCGCCAGCTCGATCAGCGACTGCCCGGCGTAGAACACCGTGCCCGCGCCGTATTCGCGGGCGATGGCCAGGCCGATCGCGTCGCGATAGAACGCCACCGAGCGCTGGTAGTCAGCCGGCCGGAACAGCATGCGGCTCGCCAGGATCTCCATATCTCTCCTCAGCTGGGCTGCATCCGCTGACGCCGGAGCATCCGGTTGAGCACGCCGGGCGCGACGATGTCGAGCGCGCGGGCCGACACGGCGATTCGCGGGGCGATGCGCACCGGGCGGTGCCGGGCGGCGTCGATCATCCACTGGCCGGCCTCGCGGGGCGTCAGCGCGGGTAACCCGTCGTAGGCCTTGGTCGGCGCGATCATCGGGGTGGCCACCAGCGGGTAGTACAACGTGGTGGAATGCACTCCGCGACTTGACCATTCGGTCTCGATCACCCGGCTCACCGCCGACAGTGCGGCCTTGGAGGCGTTGTACACCCCGAACAGCGGGGAGGCCTCGCTGAGCACACCCCAGGTCGAGACGTTGATGATGTGGCCGTCACCGCGCTCGATCATCGCGGGCGCGAACCCGCGGATCAGCCGCAGCGGCGAGTAGTAGTTCAGCACCATGGTGCGTTCCACGTCGTGCCAGCGGTCCAGCGATTCGGCCAGCGGCCGCCGGATCGAGCGACCGGCGTTGTTCACCAGGATGTCGATATCGCCGACGGTGTCGACGAGTTGGTCGACGGCGTCGAGGTCGGCCAAGTCGCAGGGGATCGCGGTGGCGGTGCCGCCGTTCGCGGTGATGCGGTCGGCCACCTCCTGCAGCAGGTCGGCCCGGCGCGCGACCACGATCACCTCGGCACCCTTCTGCGCGAACAGTTCGGCCCCGGCCTCGCCGATGCCGGAGGACGCCCCGGTGATCAGGACCCGCTTACCACGCAGTCGCACGGTGGTGCCGGTCGGTGCGCTGAGCGGCGGGCGCATGCCGGCCAGTGCGATGGCGTCGGTCAACCGGCGGCGCAGAGGGGTCACGCCTGTCGAGTCTATTGATGCGGTTTTCTCAGGGCTGTTGGACACCGTTCTGGGCGATGCTCTGACCGCCGCAGGTGATCGTCATCGCCGCGGCCACCACCGGGTCCTGCAGCGACGCGCCCGGGATGGTGTCGGATCGGCCGATGGTGGCGCGGAAGCCCTCGAGATTGATCTCGGTTCGACGCACGGTGTAGGCGCCGCCGTCGGGCAGCGCCTGCAGTCCGACCAGATGCGGGCCGTCGCCCAGGTCGGCGCAGCCGACGCCGGTGCCGTTGCCGCGCAGGTTCTGCAGGTCGAACTCGAAGGGCTCACCCTGCCCGTCGTAGACGGTGGAGATCTTGCAGTCGGCGAGCACATAGAGGCGGGCCACCCGGCCGTTGCTCACGATCAGCTGCCGCTGACCGTCACCCTGCGCGTCCATCACCATGGCCTGCAGCGGCATCGGCCCCGCGTTGGGCACCCGGATCCGGTTGGTGCCGCCGCCGGTGGTCACGCCGACCAGACCGTCGGGGCTGATCCACACCGTGCCGCCGTCGAAGGGCTTGCTCGCCGAACCGGGCGTCGCCCCCTCGTCGATGCAGAACGGGTCGGCGTGTGCCGCCGGGGCGAAGTTCAGTAGGGCCGCGCCGAGTACCGCGGCGATCAGCAGGCGGATCATTTCGCGTGCGCGAATCGTCAGCACCACCGGGCCGTCCTTGATGATGCCCAGCCGCATGACGGTCATGAACATCTTGTTCATCGGTTTCAGCCACCACGGCGGGGTGATGCGCTCGGATTCAGCCATGTGCTCAAACGCTACCCTCCGGGCGGTCCGGGGTGGGGTGTGTTGTGCCCGGCTTTGAGCGACTCCGCTGCGTCCCGCATGGCCTGCACCCGGGTGATGATGCGGTGTTCGGTGCCGCGCGGCATCCCGGCCGCGCTGTAGCGGCCCCGACCGCGCCGCCGGACCCGGTCCCGTCGCATCTCCCAGCGCAGCGCGTCGGAGACCGTCTTCGTCGGCCGCCCCGGCACGGTGAAGTTCCAGTCATCCAGTGCCGCAACCAGTTCGGTGACGCTGCTCTGCCCCATCAGCTGCAACAACCGGGTCAGGCAATAGCGCAAGTCGGTGCCCCGCAACAGGTAGCTGTCGGCCATGACCGCACCGTCGCACACACCCCCGACAACCCCCGGATAGTCGCTCATAGCCGGGCACAACACACCTACCCCGACAGAGCGTCGAGCAGCCCCCTCGGCCGCTGATCGGTGGGCAACGGGTCGACCAGGACGAAACCGCAGCCCACCGCGCGGGCGCCGCCGTCGTTCTCCTCGCTGTCACCGACCATCACCGCGTCCGCGGCCGCGACACCCAACCGGTCCAGCGCGAGGTGGAAGATCCGCGGGTCCGGTTTGACCGCGCCGACTTCGTAGGACAGCACGAACTCGTCGACCTCGGCGCCGGCCCGCTGCAACGCCGGGCGGATGTCGAACGCGATGTTGGAGACGACGGCGGTCTTCACCCCCCGCGCGCGCAGCGATCCCAGTACCTCGACGGTGTCCGGGTACGGCGTCCAGGACAACGGGTCGACCACCCGGTCGTACAAGGCGCGGGCGTGGTGGTCGGGCAGGCCGGATTCGCGCAGCACGTGCAGATAGGCCTCCCGGTGCAGGGACGGCGCCAGGTCGCGGTCGAGCCAGGCCCGGTAGGCCTCCTCGGACATCCCCGCCATGCGACCGGTGGGGTGGGTGAGCCGTTCCATCAGCTCGGCCTGGACGTGTTCGTCGACCGGGCTCCCGGCCACATCCATGCCGGCGAACCAGCTGTCGTCCTCCTCGAGGCGGAACAGCGTGCCCGAGAAGTCGAACAGAACGGCGCGAAGGGGCATGCCCCATCGTCGCATCGCGGGCAAAACTGCTTGCGAGTGGATGTGACGTCCATCACCTGGCTCTGGTATTGTGAACGCGCTCACACTGGGAGGTGTTCGATGACCGCTATGAACCACTCGAGCCTTGCTCAACCGTCGGCGACGACGGAAAGCGCATTTCAGCGCGTGTTCATGGCCATCGTGATGGTGGTCATCGCGGTCGGAGCCATCGTCGGCATCGTGGTCGCGGTGTCGACGGGCCAGGGTGAGGCCGTCTTCGGCATCGGCCTGATCGCCGGCGGCCTGCTGTTCGCCGCCGCCCTCACCTAGCGGCTAGCCGACCGCCGCCCGATTCGTCGGGCTCCTCCTCGGGCCTTCGCCCCGCATCGTCACCCGACCGCCCGCCCCGCACCTTCCCAGAACTGCGCCCGCACGGCCTTCTTGTCCGGCTTGCCCAGCGCGGTCACCGGCACCGAGTCGACCACGATCACCTGCTTGGGTGACTGCACCGAACCCTTGCGGTCCTTGACCGCGGACTGGATCTCCACCGTCACCCGCGCCACCGACTCCTCGTCGCTCGGGTGGTCGGGGCGAAGCACGATCACCGCCGTCACGGCCTCACCCCACTTCTCGTCGGGGGTGCCGATCACGCAGACCTGTGCGACCGCCGGGTGCTCGGCGACGACGTCCTCCACCTCGCGGGGGAACACGTTGAAGCCGCCGGTGACGATCATGTCCTTGACCCGGTCGACGATGAACCAGAAGCCGTCCCCGTCCTCGCGGGCCATGTCCCCGGTGTGCAGCCAGCCGCCGGAGAACGTCTTGGCGGTCTCCTCGGGCAGGTTCCAGTAGCCGCCGCTCAACAGCGGGCCGGACACGCAGATCTCGCCGACCTCGCCCTGCGGCACCTCGTTGCCGTCGGCGTCAAGCAGTGCGGTTCGCGCGAACAGGGTGGGCCGCCCGCAGGAGGTCAGCCGCTTCTCGTCGTGGTCCTTCTTGGCCAGGTACGAGATCACCATCGGCGCCTCGGACTGCCCGTAGTACTGGGCGAAGATCGGCCCGAACCGGCGAATCGCCTCGGCCAGCCGCACCGGGTTCATCGCCGAGGCGCCGTAGTACACCGTCTCCAGCGAGGACAGGTCGCGGGTGTGCGAGTCCGGGTGGTCCATCAGCGCGTAGATCATCGATGGCACCAGCATGGTCGCGGTGATCTTCTGCTCCTCGATCACCCGCACCACCGCGGCCGGGTCGAACTTCGTCAGCACCACCAGTTCGCCGCCCTTGATGATGGTCGGCACGAAGAACGCCGCCCCGGCGTGCGACAGCGGGGTGCACATCAGGAAGCGCGGGTTGTCCGGCCACTCCCACTCGGCCAGCTGAATGGTCGTCATCGTGGTGATGGACTGTGCGGTGCCCAGCACGCCCTTGGGCTTGCCGGTCGTACCGCCGGTGTAGGCCATTCCGCCGATGTGGTCGGGCGGCAGGTCGGCGGCCACCAACGGCTGCGGTGCGTAGCCGGCCGCGGCCTCGGTCAGGTCGACGGCCACATCGGCCAACTCGGACGGCACCGGGCCGATGGTCAGCACCTGCTTGAGGCCGGGCACCTTGTCCAGCAGTCCCAGCGCGCGCTCGACGAACATCGGGTTGGGGTCGATGATCAGCGACGTCACCCCGGCGTCGTTGAGCACGTAGGCGTGGTCGTCGAGCGAGCCGAGCGGGTGCAGTGCCACCCGCCGGTAGCCCTGGGTCTGCCCGGCGCCGATGATCATCAGCACCTCCGGCCGGTTCAGCGACAGCAGCCCGACGGTGGCGCCGGTGCCCGCGCCGAGCGCCTCGAACGCCTGGATGTACTGGCTGATGCGGTCGGCCAGCTGGCCGCCGGTCAGGGTGGTGTCGCCCAGATGCAGCACGGGCTTGTCCTTGTTGCGCTTGAGCGCCCCTACGGTGAGATGGCCGGAGTGGATGGGGTGGCGCAACAGGTCCGATGAGTGCATGTCGACCAGACTAGAACGTGTTCCAGTTCGGAAGGAAGGGCGACCTCATCGCGGACGTCGGCGGGCGGCTGCGCACCAGAATCGACAAGCCCTGACCGGGGACTTGCGTGGCGTGGCACCCTGTGCGGTATGCAAGCACCTCCCGAACCGCGTTTCCTCGACGACCGGCTGACCTACTGGGCCGAACACAAGCCCGACGGCGAGGCCATCTCCTACCTCGACCGGTCCTGGACCTGGTCGCAGTGGAACGACCGGGTGCGCAGGCTGGCCGGCGCGCTGGCCGCCCGCGGGATCGGCCGCGGCGACGTGGTGTCGTTCCTGGACAAGAACCATCCCGGCTGCGTAGAGACCACGCTGGCGGCGGCCTCGCTCGGCGCGGCGACCGCGATCATCAACTTCCGGTTGGCCGGTGATGAGATCGACTACGTCCTCAACGACTCCGGCGCCAAGCTGCTGATCGTCGGCGCCGAACTGCTGCCGGCCATCGAGAAGATCCGCGACCGCCTCACCCACGTCGAGGAGGTCATCACCGTCACGCCGGACGGCGCCGACGGCGACCAGTACGAGGCCATGCTGGCCGCCGCCACCCCGCGCGGGCGCAGTCCCGAGGTCACCCCGAACGACGTCTGCGTGATCATGTACTCCTCGGGCACCACCGGAAACCCCAAGGGCATCCGGCTCACCCAGGCCAACCTGATCGCGCATACCGTCAACGCCGGCACCTTCGAGTTCGAAGACGACGACAAGAACATGGTGGCGATGCCGCTGTTCCACGTCGGCGGATCGTCCTACGCGCAGTTCGGCATTCACGCGGGCATCCCCAGCATCATGACCCGCGAGGTCGACGGCGGCTCGCTGGCCGGTGCATTGTTGGCCGGCGCCACCCGCACCTTCCTGGTGCCCGCCGTGCTCGGCAAGGTGATGGAGATGGGCCCGGACGCCATCAAGCTGTTCAACCAGCTGCGCACCTTCGTCTACGGCGCCTCGCCGATGCCGCCCGCGCTGCTGCGCACGGCGTTGCAGGCGTTCCCCACCACCGACTTCGTCCAGGTATACGGCCTTACCGAGGTGTGCGGCGCCATCACCCAGCTGTCCCCGGAGGCGCACCGCGACGAGTCCCGTCCCGAGCGGCTCACCAGCGCCGGCCAGCCGGCCCGCGAGGTGGAGGTCCGCATCGTCGACCCGGACACCCTCGAGGAGGTGCCGATCGGCCAGCCCGGCGAATTGTGGTTCCGCACACCGCAATTGATGGAGGGCTACCATAACAAGCCGGAGGCCACCAAGGAGGCGATCACCGAGGACGGCTGGTTCCGCACCGGCGACATCGGCCGCGTCGACGAGGACGGTTTCGTGTTCGTCGAGGACCGCCTGAAGGACATGATCATCTCCGGCGGCGAGAACATCTACTCCGTCGAGGTCGAGCGCGCCCTGACCGATCATCCCGCCGTGCTGGACGCCGCGGTGTTCGGCATCCCGGACGAGAAGTGGGGCGAGTCGGTCAAGGCGGTGGTCGAGTTGTCCGCGGGCGAGCACACCACCCCCGAGGAGCTCATCGCCTGGTGCCGGGAACGGTTGGCGCACTACAAGTGCCCGCGGCAGGTGGACATCTTCGAGGAGCTGCCGCGCAACCCCACCGGCAAGCTGCTCAAGCGCGATCTGCGTAAGCCCTACTGGGAGAACCGCGACCGCGCGATCTGATGCTGCCGGCCCTCGACGACCTGCTCGACCGGTTGTATGTCGTCGCGCTGCCGATGCGGGTCCGGTTCCGCGGTATCACGCTGCGTGAGGTAGCCCTGATCGACGGCCCGGTTGGCTGGGGTGAGTTCGACGCGTTCCTGGAATACGGGCCGCCGGAGGCCGCGTACTGGCTGGCGGCCGGGATCGAATCCGCCTACCGCGCAGGGCCTCCCGCGCGGCGCGACCGCGTCCCGATCAACGCCACGGTGCCCGCGGTACCGGTCGAGGGGGTGCCCGAGGTGCTGGCGCGCTTCCCGGGGGCGCGCACCGCGAAGGTAAAGGTCGCCGAGCCCGGTCAGACGCTGGCCGACGACGTCGCCCGGGTGAACGCGGTGCGGGCGCAGATCCCGACGGTGCGGGTGGATGCCAACGGCGGCTGGACGGTCGAGGAGGCAGTGGCCGCGGCGAACGCGCTGACCGCCGACGGCGCGCTGGAGTACATCGAGCAACCGTGTCGCACCGTGCCCGAACTGGCCGAGGTGCGCGGCCGGGTGGACGTTGCCGTCGCGGCCGACGAGAGCATTCGCAAGGCGTCCGACCCGCTGGCCGTCGTGCGGGCGGGCGCCGCCGACGTGGCGGTGCTCAAGGTGGCCCCGCTCGGCGGGATTGGTGCGCTGCTGGACATCGCCGCCCAGATCGACATCCCGGTGGTGATCTCGTCGGCGCTGGACTCCGCGGTGGGCATCGCCGCCGGACTGGCCGCGGCGGCCGCGCTGCCGCGCCTCGAGCATGCGTGCGGGCTGGGCACCGGCGGGCTGTTCGTCGAGGACGTCGCCGACCTCGTGCCCGTGGACGGCAGCCTTCCGGTGGGGGAGGTCGTGCCGGACCCGGCCCGGCTGGCCGCGCTGGCCGCACCCGCCGACCGCCGGGACTGGTGGATCACCCGGGTTCGGGAGTGCCACGGCGTGCTGCGCCGGTCATGAATCCGTCATTCCATCGGCACCCCCGGCGCGCGATACTTGAGCCGTGAAGCGACGGGTGCTGTCCGTGTCCGTGTCGTCCCTGATCCGGCCGACCGGGCCGGCTGCTGTCATGGTGACGCCGGACGGCGGCATCGGCGTCGTACCGCCCAACGCCATCGACCGGCTGATCGAGGGCCCGCAATGGGACGCGCTGTCCGGCAGGCACGGGGTGACGTTCTGGTTCAACGTGGTGGCCAATCGGCGCCACGAGGTCAACCGGCTGGCCACCCAGTTGCTGCTGGCCACCTCCGGATGGTCGGCGGCCGACGTACCGCTGCTCCGCGGGCCGGTGCTGGTCGCGGCGAAGCTGCCGAGCGGCGCGCCGACCGCACTTTCGATGGCGCACTTCGAGCTGCTCAACGCCTGGTCGACGCTGTCCTGGCGGGCCCGGCGCACGCTGCGCCGGCGCATCGCCGCCTGCGGCTGACCCGCTGTCCTAATTCGTGGGATACAAGGCGTAGACGCCATCGCGCGGGTGCCCAACACTGAGACCATGACCCGATCGGTGGTGATCCTCGGCTTCCCCGGCGTGCAGCCGTTGGACCTGATCGGGCCGCACGACGTGTTCGCCGGCGCCGCGCTGCTGACCGAGGGCGGCTACACCGTCAGCGTGGTCGCCACCGACGACCAGCCCATCACCACCGGAACCGGGCTGGCCTTCGTCGCCCAGCCGACCCCCGACCCGGACACCATCGACACCCTGGTGCTGCCCGGCGGCGCCGGAGTCGACGCGGTGCGGGAGGACCCCGCGACCATGACGTGGATCCGCACCGCGGCCGCTGCCGCCCGTCGCGTGGTCAGTGTCTGCACCGGCGCCTTCCTGGCCGCCGAGGCCGGCCTGCTTGACGGCCGGCGCGCCACCACGCATTGGGCCTTCGCCGCCCAGCTGGCCCGGGAGTTCCCGGCCGTCACCGTCGACCCGGAGCCGATCTTCGTCCGCAGCGCGCCCACGGTGTGGACCGCCGCGGGCGTCACGGCCGGGATCGACCTGGCGCTGGCGCTCGTCGAGGAGGACTACGGCACCGAGGTGGCCCAGACCGTGGCCCGCTGGCTGGTGCTGTACCTACGCCGCCCCGGGGGCCAGACCCAGTTCGCCGCCCCGGTGTGGATGCCGCGGGCCCGGCGCGAGCCGATCCGCGAGGTCCAGGAGGCCATCGAGACCGAACCCGGTGCGGCGCACAGCATCCCGGACCTCGCCCGCCGCGCCGCGATGAGCCCGCGGCACTTCACCCGGGTGTTCACCGACGAGGTCGGCGAGGCTCCCGGCGCCTACGTCGAACGCATCCGCACCGAGGCCGCCCGCCGCCAGCTGCAGGAGACCGACGACACCGTCGTCGCCATCGCCGCCCGCTGCGGCTTCGGCACCGCGGAGACCATGCGCCGCAACTTCATTCGCCGCGTCGGGGTGTCACCCGACCAGTACCGCAGAACGTTCGCCTGAAGGAGATGTCATGACCCAGATCGCCATCGTGCTCTACCCCGGATTCACCGCGCTGGACTTCATCGGCCCGTACGAGGTGCTGCGCAACCTGCCCGATACCGAGGTCCGCTTCGTCTGGCACGAGCCGGGCCCGATCACCGCCGACTCCGGCGTGCTGATCGTCGGGGCCACCCACTCGTTCGACGAAACCCCCTCGCCGGACATCGTTCTGGTGCCCGGCGGCATGTCGACGTTCGAGCATGCCCAGGACCAGAAGGTGCTCGAATGGGTGCGCCGCGCGCACGAGACCGCGACGTGGACGACGTCGGTGTGCTCGGGCTCGCTGATCCTGGCCGCGGCCGGCGTGCTGACCGGCAAGCGCGCCACCTCGCACTGGATGGTGGTGCCGATGCTGCGCACCTTCGGCGTCACGCCGGTCAGCGACGAGCGCATCGTGCGCGAGGGTCAGGTCGTCACCGCAGCCGGGGTCTCGGCCGGTATCGATCTGGGGCTGTGGCTGGCCGGCCAGCTCGGCGGCGACGCCCGGGCCAAGGCCATCCAGCTGGTCATCGAGTACGACCCGCACCCGCCGTTCGACTCCGGGCACATCTCGAAGGCGTCGGCGACCACCCGGGCGACGGCGACCGCGTTGCTGTCCAAGGAGACGATCGCCGGGCATCAGCTCGGGCAGTCGGTGCGGCTGCTGTGGTCGGCGGCCATCCAGACTGCCCGGGACAGGCGCAAACGGGGTCGCGTAGCCTCTGCGAGGTGACCGATCTGGCCTATGAGGTGGCGGGCTCCGGCGAGCCGGTGTTGTTCATCGCCGGGACCGGTGGTGCGGGCCGCACCTGGCAAATCCACCAGGTGCCCGCCTTCGTCGCCGCCGGCTACCGCTGCATCACCTTCGACAACCGGGGCGTCGGCGCCACCGAGAACACCGGCGGTTTCTCCACCGTGCAGATGATCGCCGACACCATCGAACTGATCGAAGAGATCGGCGGCGGCCCCTCGCGGGTGGTGGGACTGTCGATGGGCGGCTTCATCGCCCAGGAGCTGATGCTGGCCCGCCCGGACCTGGTGACCCAGGCCGTGCTGATGGGAACGCGCGGCCGCGTCGACCGCACCCGGGAGAACTTCAGCGTCGCCGAGAAGATGCTCGAGGACGCCGGGATTGAGCTGCCACCCGAGTATGCCGCCAAAGTCCGTGTGCTGGAGAACTTCTCGCCGCGCACCATCAACGACGAGACGGTGATCGCCGACTGGCTCGACATGTTCGCCGCGTTCCCGATCAAACGCACCCCCGGCTGGGAGGCCCAGTTGACCGTCGCCCCGCGCGGCAACCGGGTGCCGGCGTATCGCGCGATCAAGACCCCGGTGCTGGTGCTCGGTTTCGCCGACGACGTCATCACCCCGGCCGGCCTTGGCCGCGAAGTGGCCGAGGCGATCCCGAACGGGCGGTACGTCGAGATCGCCGACGCCGGCCACCTCGGCTTTCTCGAGCAGCCGGACGTGGTCAACAAGGCGATGCTGGAGTTCTTTGCCGCCGGCTGAGGTCTAATGTCGCCGCCGGGCGGCTCCGGTGGTGTGACAACCTGTAATGGTGAACCCATCGACGGCCCAGGCACGTGTCGTCGTCGACGAACTGATTCGCGGCGGCGTGCGCGACGTCGTGCTGTGCCCCGGCTCCCGTAACGCGCCGTTGGCGTTCGCGCTGGCCGACGCCGACCGCGCGGGCCGGTTGCGGCTGCATGTGCGCATCGACGAGCGCACCGCCGGCTACCTGGCCATCGGCCTGGCGGTGGCGGCCGGTGCGCCGGTGTGCGTGGCGATGACGTCGGGCACCGCGGTGGCCAACATGGGACCTGCAGTCGTCGAGGCCAACTACGCCCGGGTGCCGCTGATCGTGCTCTCCGCCAACCGGCCCTACGAACTGCTCGGCACGGGCGCCAACCAGACCATGGAGCAGCTGGGCTACTTCGGCAGCCAGGTCCGTGCCGCGATCAGTCTCGGACTCGCGCCTGAATTGAAAGGGGCTGCCCCCGGCGATCTCGTTTCGCTGAACGCGCAGTGGCGTTCGGCCACCTGCCGGGTGATCGCGGCGGCCACCGGCGCGCGCACCGCCAACGCCGGGCCGGTGCAGTTCGACATCCCGTTGCGCGAGCCCCTGGTACCC